>JAFYZH010000057.1 GCA_017548765.1 Lachnospiraceae bacterium
GGCTGCGAGACGGTCGCAATTCGAAGCGCAGCCGGCCGGATCAGCGCGGACACTGTGTACGTGTACCCGCCCGGGATCCCCCAGATCGTGTGCGGCGAACGCATTTCGCAGGGGATGATCGACCGTTTGATGAAGATGCAGAAGGCAGGAGCCACCTTACGCGGTTCCGCCGATGAGGACCGGATCACGGTCCTGAAGATATGACAAAAGGGTCCCCTTGGGACCCGAAATCGGAGACAGCAATGGGAAAGATATTTTACCTGATGGGAAAAAGCGCAACGGGAAAGGATACGATGTTTCAGCATCTGGAAGAGAATCCCGAACTGGACCTTAAGACGGTCGTGTTGTACACGACACGTCCGATCCGCGAAGGTGAGAGCGAAGGCGTGGAGTACCATTTCATCGATGAGAAAGCGATGGAACGCTTCCTGAGATCCGGAAAGGTGATCGAAAAGCGCACCTACCACACAGTCTGCGGGGACTGGAGCTACATGACCATCGACGACGGGCAGTTCGACCTCTCGGCGAATAATTACCTCGCGATCGGAACACTGGAGTCCTACGCGAAGATCCGCGAGTATTTCGGCCCGGAAGTGCTGGTGCCGATCTATATTTGGGTAGAGGACGGTGACCGGCTGGCGCGGGCGCTGAAGCGGGAGCGTAAGCAGGCGAACCCGCGGATCGCCGAAGTGTGTCGCCGTTACCTGGCAGATGAGGCGGATTTCTCCGAAGAAAATCTGGCTGCCGCCGGCATCGAGAAACGATTTGAGAACGATGACCGTGAGGCGACGATGGCTGCGATCGAGGACTATATTCGTGAGCAGATCGCTGCGCAGGATCCGGAAAATGCATAAAGAAAGTTAGGGTTTACGGTGCCTGGTCGGCGAAACAGTTCGACGGCCAGGCAGGATACAGGGGTGAATCAGATGGCAGATAACGAGAATAAAAAACCGAATAAACAAGATTCCATCGGGATCGAGACGGGCCTAGAGACCAACGTGATCACGAACGAGAGTGCGAAGCGTTATAAGTGGATCTTCGTCGCATTTTGCGGCGTGCTTGCGATCGCGCTGGCACTGAATGCATTGGGCGTGTTTTCGATCGCTCCGCGAAATGAGGACGATCCCGACAAATGGTACGATTACGACGACCGACGCGCCGACGCGAAGACGACCGCGGAAGATATTACCTATACGACCGCGGACTCGGACATCCCGACGATCGATGTAAATGTCAGACCCGGTGAAACGGCGGATGTGACGAAGCCGGACGGCACGAAAGAAGAGACGGCGGATGTTTCGGAACCGGACGAGTCGAAGGCAGACCCGACGAAGGAGGAAACCGCGCCGGGAGCTTCGGAAGCGGACGTGACGCAGGCGGACGAATCGAAACCGGATACAACGAAGGCGGAACCTACGAACCCTGAGCCGACGAAGGCAGAGCCTACGAAACCGGAGCCTACGGCCCCCGAGCCCACGAAGCCCGAACCTACGAAGGCAGAGCCTGCAAACCCTGCGGGACCGGTGACGATCCCGGCAAATGCGACGAAGGGCACGACCTTTACCGCGACGGATAAAGACGGCCAGCTGAGCGTAGTCGTAACATTGGCCGACCGCTGGGGAGACGGGAACGCATTTACCAAGTACGACATCAAACTGAACAATGCTTCGAAAAAGGATCTGTCCAACTGGGCCATCGAACTCACGTTCGCGAAGGCGCCGGTGCTGGACCAGTCCTGGAGCGGCACGTTCACGCCGAACGGAAATAAACTGGTGATCACGCCGGTGGACTATAACACCACCATCATGGCGGGACAGAGCCCTGACGTCGGCTTCATCGTGAACGGCACGACGCTCACCGAGATCACGAGAGTGACCATCGGAAAAGCGGTCGCTTCTGTAAACCAGAACCCGCAGAACCAAAATCAAAACCAGAATCAGAATAACCAGAACAACCAGAACAACCAGAACCAGCCGGCGGCAAACCCCGGTAAGAAGGAAGTTCCGGCGCTGTCGCAGGACGACTGGCTCTCCGTTTCCGGAAACAAGATCGTAGACGCGGCGGGGAACGAGGTTTGGCTCACGGGTTGCAACTGGTTCGGTTACAACACGGGAACGAACACCTTCGACGGTTTGTGGAATTGTGACCTCAACAGTTCATTGGCCGCGATCGCGGACCATGGCTTCAACTTGTTGCGCGTTCCGATCAGCGCCGAACTGATCCTCCAGTGGAAGGCCGGAAATGCTCCGTCCGCGAACTTCAACAACGCGACGAATTCCTACCTGGTGGGCATGGATTCCCTGCAAATCTGGGACTACGTCGTCGGTCAATGTCACGCCTACGGCATAAAGATCATGATCGACATCCACAGTGCGAAGACGGACGCGATGGGACACATGAAGCCGCTCTGGGTGGACGGAAACATCACCGAGAAGGATTATCTGGACGCGCTGGCGTGGATGGCCGATCGCTATAAGAATGACGACACGATCATCGCGTACGATCTGAAGAACGAGCCGCACGGTAAGCCGAACGAGACGCCGAAGGCGATCTGGAACAACAGCACGGATGCCAACAACTGGAAGTACATCGCAGAGAAGGCGGCAAATGCAGTCCTCTCGAAGAACCCGAACGTCCTCGTTATGGTCGAAGGCATCGAGATCTACCCGATCGACATCAAGAAGAACGGCAACTTCGCTTCGACGAATGAGAAAGACTACTACTACAACTGGTGGGGCGGTAACCTCCGTGGCGTTGCGGACGCGCCGGTAAACCTCGGAAAATACCAGAATAAGCTGGTCTACTCACCGCACGATTACGGTCCGACCGTATATAAGCAGCCGTGGTTCGACAAGGCATACACCTTCGATTCGCTGATGAAGGATTGCTGGGAGGATAACTGGTTCTACATCTATAAGCAAGGCATTGCCCCCCTGCTGATCGGTGAATGGGGCGGCTACATGACGGAGCCGAACCTGACCTGGATGACGTACCTGCGGAAGCTGATAAAGGATAACAAACTGCACCACACCTTCTGGTGTTTCAACTCGAACTCGGGTGATACCGGCGGCCTAGTGCTGGGCGATTTCGTCACCTGGGATACGGAGAAATACAACTTCGTGAAGGAAGTCCTGTGGCAGAAGAACGGCAAGTTCGTCGGGCTGGATCATCAGATCCCGCTGGGTAAGAACGGCATCACCTTAACACAGGGAGTTAAGTAAACGACCGAAACGGACGTTTCGGAAAATGGAGAGCATATGGCGGGATTTGAGAAGGTGGTCGGCCATCCTGCGGTCATCACCCATCTGAACAATTCCATACAGAGCGGGCGTGTCGCACACTGCTACCTGTTCGTCGGCGAGGACGGCATCGGCAAGCGCATGGTGGCGACCGAGTTCGCGAAGAAGCTGCTGTGCGAAACGCCGGACGGGCCTTCGGCCCGCCCGTGCGGTACCTGCCCGGCCTGCGTCGCGGTGGATCGCGGCTCGCACCCGGACCTGAAGTACATTCGCCACGAAAAACCCGCGACGATCGGTGTGGACGATGTGCGGGAGCAGCTCAATGGCGACATCGTGATCCGCCCGTACCGCGCCGACCGGAAGATCTACATCATCGACGAGGCAGAACTTCTGAATGTGCAGGCGCAGAATGCGATCCTAAAGACCATCGAGGAGCCGCCGTCCTACGCGGTGATCCTCCTGCTTTCCAACAATCGCGACGTTTTCCTGGAGACGATCCGTTCACGAAGCGTTTTGGTGGAGTTTCAGCCGCTGCGTCGCGAGGACGTCGCGAGATACATCGAGGCGTATTTTCCGCCGTCAGATGATCGCGAGTTCGCGCTGGACCACTGCCGCGGAAATATCGGGCGCGCCCTGCATCTGATGGAGGACGAGAACGCACGCGAGTTCGTCACGACGGTGTGCGGGATCCTGGCGAAGCTTCCGAAACTGTCCGTGATCGAGCGGATGGACGCGGTGAGCGAACTGTCGCAGGATCGCGAGGATGTGAAAGAGGCGATGGAACTGTTTTTGGCATGGTATCGCGACGTGGCCGTGCTGAAGGCGACGGGGGATGCCCGCCAGTTGCAGTTCGGTAGCCAAAACATAAAGAAGATCGAGGCGGCCGCGCAGGCATATTCATTTGCCGCGCTCGGACGGATCTTCGAGAAGGTCAGGGAGACGAAAGAGCTCCTTCTGGCCAATGTAAACCCCGAATCGGCATTCGAGAATTTGCTGCTCGAGTGCGGAGTCGCGGGCTAGATCGCCGATGGCGGCGCGGGATGACCCGGCCGGACCACGGAAGAAAGATGAGGATAGATAGAAATGCAAAGCAATGAAAACATCGACAACCAGGTAAACCCTGAGATCCGCGAGACATCGGAGAGCAGGGAGAACGTGGAAGTCAAAGAGACAAAAAGTGTGACCGAAGCGAAGGACACTAAGGAAAACCGTGAAAACCGAGAACCCCGTGAGAACCGCGGCGGACGCGACAACCGGGAGAATAAGGAGTCGAAAGACAACAAAGAGGCGAACCGCGAGCCGATCTCTCCGGATGAGCAGGTCATCGGAGTGAAGGTGGATAACAACCGCAAGATGTACCTGTACCTGACCGGTAAGAAGCAGGTTTCACGCGGACAGCGCGTGATCGTGGAGACGGCGCGCGGCGTCGAGATCGCCACGGTCGTTATGAGCCCGCGGCGCTATGAGAAGCGTGACCGCGACCTGAAGAGGATCCTGCGCGTAGCGACGGAAGCCGACATAAAGAGAGACGAGAAAAACCGTGAAAAAGAGGCGCACGCGTTTGAGATCGGTCTGGAGAAGATCGCCCAGTACGGTCTGGAAATGAAGCTGGTGCGCACCGAATACACGTTTGATAATAACAAATTATTATTCTATTTCACAGCGGATGGCCGCGTGGATTTCCGTGAGTTGGTAAAAGGCCTGGCTTCGGTCTTCCACACGAGGATCGAGTTGCGCCAGATCGGCGTGCGTGACGAGTGCCGCATGCTGGGAGGCCTGGGCGTATGCGGACGTGAGCTCTGCTGCAAGAGCTACCTGCCCGACTTCGCGCCGGTATCTATCAAGATGGCGAAAGATCAGGGCATTCCCCTCAATCCGCTGAAGATCTCCGGCGTTTGCGGCCGTCTGATGTGCTGCTTAAAGAACGAGCAGGAGACCTACAACTACCTGAACAGCCGTCTGCCCAACCCGGGCGATGAAGTGACGACGCCGGAGGGCCTGAAGGGTAAGGTCCACAGCGTGAGCACCCTGCGTCAGCAGGTGCGCGTCATCGTCGAGACGGATAAAGACGAAAAGGAGATCCGCGAGTACGAGGCAGCCGACCTGAAGTTTGCGAAGCCGAAGCAGCGTCGCAGAGATAAGCGGCTGGATATCTCCGAGGAAGAGGCAAATAAGCTCGAAGAGATCGAGAAGATGGAGCGGAAGACGCTTTACGAGGAAAGAGACGACTAAATGGAGCGTGTGGATAAACTGACGGCCAATGGATATAAGATCCTGCAGGACACGGACGGCTTCTGTTTCGGCATGGATGCGGTGCTGCTGTCGCGGTTCGCGAAGGTGACCCCGGGAGAGACGGTGCTGGACCTGTGCACGGGCACGGGCGTGGTGCCGCTGCTGCTTGCGGCGCACACCGAAGGGAAGCATTTTACCGGGCTGGAGATCCAGGAGCGCGTGGCGGACATGGCGGGCCGGAGCGTCGTACTCAACGGCGTGGAGGATCGTGTGTCGATCGTCTGCGGCGACCTGAAGGAGGCTGCGACGCATTTTCCGAAAGCATCCTTTGATGTGGTCACTTGCAATCCGCCGTACATGAGTCAGCAGGGCGGGCTGGTGAACCCGTCGGATGGGAAGGCGATCTCGCGTCACGAGATCAAATGCACGCTGGCGGACGTGATCGCGGCGGCGACGCAGATGATGAAGAGCGGCGGGCGGTTTTACATGGTGCACCGGCCGCGGCGGTTGCCGGAGATCTTCACGCTTTGCTCGGAAAATGGCTTGCACATCCGGACCTTGCGCACGGTGCAGCCGCGGATCGGCGAGCCGGCGAACATGGTGCTGATCGAGGCGATCCGCGGAGGAAACGCCCAGTGCAACATTGCCCCGACATGCGTGATCTACGACGGCAAAGACGAAGCGGGACGGGACACCTATACCGACGAGATCCGGCGGTATTTTGAGGAATAAGATATGAGCGGTACACTTTATGTATGCGCGACCCCGATCGGAAATCTGGAGGATATCACGTATCGGGTGGTGCGGACGCTGCGGGAGGTCGACCTGATCGCGGCCGAAGACACGCGCAACAGTATAAAACTGTTGAATTACTTCGACATCAAAACGCCGATGACGAGTTATCACGAGTATAATCGCTTCGACAAGGCGAACTACCTGGTGAAGGAACTCCTAGACGGCAAAAATATCGCGCTGATCACGGATGCGGGCACGCCTGGCATCTCGGATCCGGGCGAGGTCCTGGTGGCCATGTGCGTGGAGGCGGGCGTGACGGTTACGGCGCTGCCGGGCGCGATGGCGGGGATCAATGCCCTCATCATGTCGGGACTGCCGACACGGCGCTTCTGCTTTGAAGCCTTCCTTACGAACGAGAAGAAGGAGCGGCAGCAGGTGCTGGAGGAACTGGCGCATGAGCATCGTACGATCGTGATGTACGAGGCGCCGCACCGGCTGACGAAGACGCTGCAGGTGTTGGAGGAGCTCTTCGGGGCGGATCGCAGGATCGCGGTCTGCAGGGAGCTGACGAAGAAGCACGAAGAGGCGGTGCGGGGAACATTGGCCCAGGTGCGAGAGCATTTTGAGCAGAACGAGCCGAAGGGCGAATTCGTGCTCGTGATCGAGGGCGCGTCCTACGAAAAGGAGCGCGACGAGAAGGAAAAAGAGTGGGCCGAGATGGATCTTTCGGCGCACATGAACCTGTATCTGGAGCGGGGAATGGACCGCAAAGAAGCCATGAAGCAGGTGGCGGCGGACCGCGGGATCTCGAAGCGGGACGTGTATAAAGAATTACTGGAGGAAAGCGGAGAATGAAAGATTCCCAGAAGATGAAGGATGAGGACATCCGCCCGATCCTGTTTGACTATTTGGATGAGCAGGGAGTGCGTGGGCGCTTTTTTGAAGAGTTTGTCATGGGACGCCGGACGCGGGCCGATGCGCTTTTGGTGCGCGAGGATCTGATCGGTTTTGAGATCAAAAGCGACCGCGACACGCTGGCGCGGCTGAAACGGCAGATCAAGGGCTACCACCAGTTCTGCGACCGCAGCTACATCGTGGTTGGCGCGAAATACCTGGATAAAGTGCAGGAGGAAGTCCCGGAAAACTGGGGCGTGATCCTGATCAAAAAGGGTGAGAACGAAGAAGAGAAGCCTTCCCTCGAGATCCTGCGGGAGGCGCAGCCCGGACCCCGCGAACATTTGCGCTCGCAATTACACTTATTGTGGAGATCCGAACTGATCGAGATCGTTCGCAACCATAACCTCGGCGGAGTATCCGGAAAGAATAAGCAGCGCCTGCGCGAGATGATCTACCACGGACTGCCCCGCGAGACCGTCCGCAAGGAACTCTGCGAAGCATTGATCCAGAGAGACTACTCGCTGTATGAAGGCGAAGATGAAGAATAGAAGAGCAATGTGTCAGTGGGAAAGGTGACAAAAAGAACCGTCCCCATTGACACATTTTTTTAAAAAGGGTCCTAACCATTTTCCGGAAAGCGCTACTATATAGGTGAAAGCTTTCAAATGCAACTGAGGTACACACTATGACGAAAGAACAGATGGAACAGATCGTTTCGGAAAATATGAAGAAGATCTATCTGTACTGCATGCGCAGATTGGGAAATGCGTCGGACGCGGAGGATGTGGCGTCGGACATCATGCTGGAACTGCTGCGTTCGTACTCCGAAGTGAGGGACGACGCTGCGGTGCATAATTACATGTGGTCCGTGGCCGGGAACCTGTGTAAAAGCTTCTGGCGTAAGGCCGGGCGAATGGCAACGATAGAGATCCCGGAAGACTATGAGGGAACCTATATGATCACACCCGAGGAGCAGCTGATCCACGAAGAGGAATTGCTTACGCTTCGGAGGGAACTCTCCCTGCTCAGCGAAAAGTACCGCCAGGTCATGATCGCGCACTACATTCATCAGAAAACCTGCGAAGAGATCGCGGGCGAGACGGGATTGACCGTGACGAATGTAAAGCAGTATCTGTTCGAAGGACGGAAAAAAGTCCGGAAAGGAATGGACATGCAAAGAGAATATGGAGTATATAGTTACGCACCGGAGAAGTTCACAATGGATTTCTGGGGCGATTCGGGAGAGGGTTACTGGTCGTTGTTCGACCGCAAACTGCCGGGAAGCATCATGCTTTCGGTCTATGACGCGCCGAAGACGCTGGAGGAACTCAGCATGGAGGTCGGTGTTTCGATGCCGTACCTCGAGGAGGAGGTGGCCCGCCTTTTGGAGTATGAGCTCCTGGTGAAGCAGGGCAATAAGTACCGCAGCGGTATCGTGATCTACGACAATGCTTTTTTAGACGCCGTAAAGCGTGCGGCCCGCGAAGCATTGACTGAGAATATCGAAGCGATCCGAGCCATGGTAAAACGGGGAACTGAGCTACTGAAAGAGACGGACTTCACTTGTTATAAGGACGATGAAAACGTCCGCGGCTGGTTCGTCCTGATGTTGATCCTGTGGGAGGCAGTGCAACAGTCGGAAAGCAAACTGAAGAAGCCGCTGACATTTCCCCTTCTGGCCAATGGTTCCAAGGGCTACGTGATGGGCCAGCGCGGCGAGCATGAGAGAGAGGTCTCCGGCTTTTACGGGATGTATACCCTGAACCACGGCTACCTGCGGTCTTTGAATTTCAACCGCCTGACGGACCGGGTGGTGAACCCTTTTGAGAAGGGCGTTCGCGATGTGCTTCTCGCCTGTGAAGAGCGACGCGGCGAGACGTCGGAATGGGAGAACCTGTCCGACATGATCGAGAAGAAGATCGTCCACATTGAGGACGGAAAGATCTGCCCGAACTACTGCGAGATATCCGAAACCTGCTACCAGGAGATCATGGATAAAATGGCAGGCGAGATCGACTTTATGGCAGATCTGTCGGCACGACTTCGCGAGCATGCGGCGAAGACCCTGGCTGCATCGACCCCGAAGGATATATTGCATGCGGAGGAGATCGGCAGCATCCTCTCCATGTGGAAGATTTTGGAGAACATGGTTCCGATCGCTCTTGAGAGCGGACTGCTCACAAAGGGAACCGAGGAGCAAAACCTCACCGTCTTTTATATTCACTGGTAAAGAATGTGAGTTCGAAATACGGGTGCGGGTCTGTCGAATAAGACAGCCCCGCGCCCGTTTTCTTTTTGGCGGAAGGATGATATAATGGGGACAGTTACCGCGAGAGGAAAGGAACAGATCGAGCGGATCCACAAATTGGTGCACGCATGGTCGGAGGTGTAAATAGAAAGGATACTTGACAAACGGACAGATTCGTGACATAATTCCGTTGTCAGGGCCCGTAGCTCAGCTGGGAGAGCGCTGCGTTCGCAACGCAGAGGTCATGGGTTCGAATCCCACCGGGTCCACCGCGTCGTCACGGGCTTCATATCGCTCGTGGCGACTTTTTTATGCTCCGCATAAAAGCGCCCCTCGTTCATTCCGCCGTTCCTCCTTTCCGCAAAAGGGCACGCTCGGCTCGCCTGCTCGGTTGTAAACGCCCTCGCGACGGCTCACAGTCGCTAACACCCTTTTGCGGGTCTAAGTTCATCAAAAGGGCTTCATATCGCTCGTGGCGACTTTTTTATGCTCCGCATAAAAGCGCCCCTCGTTCATTCCGCCGTTCCTCCTTTCCGCAAAAGGGGTTGTGATCCAGTGCGTTCGTAAGAAAACCGTAAGGAAAAAGACCTTGACGCGTTCGATTCGGAATGATATCATAGTGATATCAGCCGAGGGCATAAGTCCTACGGTGAAAAAACATACAGTATCGAAGTAGGAGTTCGAGAAAAGAGGTAAAGGATATGAAAGAAAAGATCATCGGTAAGAAGGGAAGCGGAGCGCTGATGCTCCTGTTGTATTTCGCATTGACCGCCCTTTCGGTAGTGGCTATGATTTGGGCACTGCCGGAGAATGAGAACGGGGAATTTAACAGTGTTATCGTGTTCATTCTCTCCGTTTTGTGGTTGTCTTTGGGTTGGGTCGTACTGCTCGGCCTGAAGGTCATCAAGCCGTCGGAGGCGCTGGTCCTGACCCTGTTCGGTCGCTATGTCGGCACCCTGAAGGAAGACGGTTTCTACTGGGTAAATCCGTTCTGCGTCGGTGTTAACCCTGCAGCAGCAACGAAGCTGAACCAGAGCCGCGACGTGGCTCCGGCATCGAGCCAGGTATTGAGCGCAGCAACAGCGCAGGCTCTGATGAGTAAGAAAATGTCCCTGAAGATCATGACCCTGAACAACAACGTTCAGAAGATCAATGACTGCCTCGGTAATCCGGTCGAGATCGGTATCGCGGTAACCTGGAGAGTTGTTGACACCGCAAAGGCGGCGTTCAACGTTGATAACTACAAAGAGTATCTGTCACTGCAGTGTGACGCGGCTCTGCGTAACATTGTCCGCATCTACCCTTATGATGTAGCGGCAAATGTTGACACCACCGGCGACGGTATCGCAGACGAGGGCAGCCTGCGTGGTTCGAGCGAACTGGTAGCACGCCAGATCCGCGACGAGATCGCAGCAAAGGTTGTAGATGCCGGTATCGAGATCATGGAGTCTCGTATCACCTACCTTGCATATGCTCCCGAGATCGCAGCAGTTATGCTTCAGCGTCAGCAGGCATCGGCGATCATCGATGCCAGAAAGATGATCGTGGACGGTGCAGTCGGTATGGTTGAGATGGCACTGGAGCGTCTGAGCCAGAACCAGACAGTAGTCCTGGATGAGGAACGTAAGGCGGCAATGGTTTCGAATCTGTTGGTAGTCCTTTGCGGCAATCATGATGCGCAGCCCGTCGTGAATTCGGGTACACTGTATTAGTGAACGAAGATAAAAAGAAGCAAATTCCGCTCAGGCTTTCGCCCAAGCTGTACGAGGATCTCGCAGCTTGGGCAGAGTCCGATTTCCGTTCCGTCAACGGACAGATCGAATATTTGCTCACGGAATGCGTAAAACAACACAAGAGAACCGGCGGTTATGTGCCGAAGTTCGAAGAAAAAGATCCTTCGATTTAGGAAACAGTTAAGAATCGTACAAGATTTGAATAAAGACTTCCCTGTGCGGATGCTGTATGATAGCATCATAAGACGCAGGGAAGTTTTTTTAGACCGCAAACGCGTAACGGTCGGGCCCGCGCCGAGGAACACATACCCAAAGGAGTTAAGTAAGATGAATAATACAGCAAACGAGACAAAGACCGCTATCGTTACGGTGAAAGACCTGTCGAAGACATTTTCCAATGAAAGCGTGCAGCAGCACGTACTTAAGAACTTAAATCTCACGATTTACCGCGGCGACTTCACGGTCATCATGGGAAACTCCGGATCCGGCAAAAGTACGCTTTTGTACACGCTGTCGGGCATGGACCGGCCCACGCTCGGGACCGTCACCTACCATGTGGACGGTAAGACCGAGGAGATCTCGAAGCACAGCAACGACGCCCTGGCGCGCTTCCGCAGAGACCACGCGGGCTTCGTTTTCCAGCAGAACTACCTGAACGACTCGATGAGCGCTCTCGATAACGTCATGGTCTGCGGCCTGCTTTCGGGCGGCGACCGCAAGGCACTGGCAGAGCGGGCGCGCAAGCTCCTCACGCAGGTGGAGATCGACGAGCGCGACCAGCGCAAATTCCCGACGCAGCTCTCGGGCGGCCAGCAGCAGCGCGTCGCCGTGGTGCGCGGCGTCATCAACGAGCCGGAAATCCTCTACGCGGATGAACCGACCGGCGCCCTCAACTCCCAGAACACGGACAATGTCCTGAACATCCTTTCGGAACTCAACGACGCCGGCCAGAGCATCGTCATGGTGACCCACACGATCAAGGCGGCCGAGCGAGGAAACCGCATCCTGTACCTCGCGGACGGCGTGATCACGTCGGAGATCGACCTCGGACCGTACGTCGGCGACTACCGCGACGAAAGCAACCCGAACCTCGCGCTCGCAAAGGAGCGCCACGCGAAACTCAAGAGCTTCCTTCAGGAAATGGGGTGGTAAGATGTATAAAATGTTTTTTATCGCACGCAACAACATCAAAAAGCAGAAGGGTGATATGATCACATTCCTCATCCTCACGTTGCTCGCGTCCTATCTGTTTTTCCAGTGCGCATCCGCCCTGGCCGGCATGCCGAACGTGATGGAGAGCCGCTTCGAAGAAGTCAACGGCGCCCATGTATATGCTTACGGCGGCGACTCGCCGGAAGAGATCGAGGCGTTCACGCAGGCATTTTCCGAAAAATCGTACATCGTGGACCTGGAGAAGGCTCCCTATGTCAACGCGTATGCAGAATACCGCAACACAAAGAACGCGGAATTTGAAGAGTACAGCTTCTTCTTAGAGGATTTTGCCGGGCAGCGCCGCATCATGGATATGGGGATCGACAGTTCCTCGCTGAAGGAGGACGACATCCTGCTTCCGTACTACCTGAATAGCGTGTTTGCGGTCGGCGACACGTTGGAACTGCGCTTTGGCGAGAACGTGTACCCCTTCCATGTGGCCGGCTATGTGGAAGATCCGATCTTCTGTTCATCGATCAATATCACCATTTTCTCCTGCTATACCTCGAAGACCATGATGGAGAAACTGGTCAATGAAAACCCTGTCAAGGCATTTTCCGGAATGGCGTTCCGCGGAGTCGCGGACACGAAGGCCATCGAAGGCGGCATGACGACCATCACGATGGAGAAAGAGATCAGTGAGGCTTACCACCGCCTGATCGCTCCTTCGATCGAGAAAAACCCGGAGAAAAACTATCTGAATATCATCATGCTCAACTGGGATACCATGCGTGGCGGCGGACTCTTCCTGCCGAATATCATAATGGCAGTCGTCATGATGTTCGGTGTGCTGATCCTGACCATCGCGTTCATCATCATTACCCACGGAGTACGAAATTTCATCCGTCGTAACATGAAGAGCACGGGAATCCTGGAGGCGGCCGGCTATACCGTTTCGATGCTGCGCCGCGCGCTGATCGCCCAGATCGCCCTGGTCGCCCTGCTGGGTGCCTTGATCGGTGTGGCCCTTGCGATCCTGACGAACAAAACGTTCGGCGACCTGGTCAGCAGTGTGCTCGGAATGAGCTGGAACCAGCCCATCCTTTGGGGCCTGGCTGCGGCGACCGTTGCAGGCGTGGTGCTCGTGACCGCCTTCCTCGCATGGATGATCGGCGGCGTATACAAGAAGATCACGGTCCTCGACGCTCTCCGCGGTGGACTGAACTCGCACAACTACAAGAAAAACTATGTTCCGCT
Source organism: Lachnospiraceae bacterium (assembly GCA_017548765.1). Classification (GTDB taxonomy): domain Bacteria; phylum Bacillota; class Clostridia; order Lachnospirales; family Lachnospiraceae; genus UBA1201. Next base: position 13,494 of record JAFYZH010000057.1, read on the forward strand.
CGATAAGACCAGCCTGCCGGTATCGGTCGCATTGTCCTTAAAGAGCACACTCGGAGGTTTCCGCAGAAGCCTGCTGCTGGTATTTATCATTGCGGTCCTGGCGATTGCCATGGCCTGCGGTTTCGGAATGTATGAGAATTTCGGCGCCCATGAAGAGAGCATGGCGACGACCCTGGGATTGGAATTCGGTAAAGCTTATGTCTCCAACGGCGACCTGTCCTACGCCGACGAGATCCGTAAGATCGAAGGCGTGACGAAGGTACTGTGCCAGAAGGGCATGGATATGACGATCGCGTTCGGTGATTATGATCAGTCCGTATTCGTTTACGCGGACGATGCGGTGGACAACCGTGTGAATATGACGCTTCTCGAGGGCCGGGTGCCCGTGCATGACAATGAGATCATGCTCACGCAGGCTGCGGCGGATGACCTCGGCGTCGAGATCGGCGATGTCGTGACCGTGCGTATCGGCGTTGAGAGCGCGGATTATATCGTCACCGGTTTCGACCAGCGGATGGAGCGTATGGGCCGCACAGCGAACCTGACGATCCCCGGAGCGGAGAAACTGCTCGGTACCATCACCCGCGCAGACATCATCGTGAATGCGAAGGATGACGTGGCCTACGAAGAGCTGGAGGCGCAGATCCGCGCGATCGCAGCGCGCTACAATGATACCGAGTACGACCTCATGAACTCAGGGAAAAACCTGAAGTCTACGCTGGGAACCCTGTCTTCGGCCATGAAGGCCGTGTGCATCGTGATCGCGGTCATCACCCTCCTGATCGTTGTATTTACGGAGACTCTGATCATCCGCGCGAAGATCACGCGTGAGTGGCGCGACATGGGCATCAGCAAGGCGCTCGGCGCTACCAGCCGCCAGCTGATCGTGCAGATCATGCTGTCGAACCTGCCCGCCGTGCTGCTGGGAGGGATCGTCGGCCTGAGCCTGTCCAACATGCTCGGCAGCCGCATGTGCGTCCTCATCTTCTCGTTGTTCGGCATGCGGAAGGTCTGCTTTAACACCCCGGTTATGTGGATGCTCTTTACGCTTTCGGCGATCGTTTTCATGGCGGTCGCAAGCGCCGGAGTACTCGGACTTCGCGTCCGCAAGATGAAGCCGGTCGAGATGATCACCGAAGAGTAAAAACAAAGAATAGATTTGCGATGAGGACGCCTTTCGGGACGTCCTTATCTGCATTTTCCGTTGTTTGAAAACGGGATCCATGGTACAATATGAGTAAGTAATCCTGCGAGGAGGCGGGCAATGCATTATCAGTGTTTATTGGTAGATGATGAGGCGGATCTGGCGAAGATGACCGCCGAGTATTTTCAGATGTTTGATGTGTCGACGGCGTATGTGGAAAGCGCCGCGGCCTGCTATGAGTTTTTTAAGGAAAACACAGCGGAGCTGGTCCTGCTGGATATCAATCTCGGGGACGGTTCCGGTTTTGCCGTGTGCAAAAAACTGCGGGAGGAGCAGGAGCTTCCGATCCTGTTTATCAGTGCCAGACAGAGCGATGACGATGTTCTGGCGGCGCTCACGATCGGGGGCGATGACTATATCAAGAAGCCGTACAGCCTGTCGGTGCTTCTGGCGAAGGTGAAGATCAACCTGAAGCGGGTGGCGGAGCTGAAGGCGGCGCGCGCGGCGGAGCAGCCGGGCGCGGCAGCCGGGGAGACTGCGCAAAACGGCGAGGCGACGGACGGAAAGAAGAGCGGGGAGGAAGCATTTGCCCTGGATCCTGCGACGATGTCAGTACTGCGCCGCGGCGTGCGGATCCCTTTGAAAGCGAAGGAGTTCGCCCTGCTTTCCTGCCTGTATAAGCATAAAAACGCGATCGTCACGAAGGAGGATCTGTTCGATGAGGTCTGGGGCGATGCTTACTACGGTGACGGTACCCTGAACGTGCACATCCGGAAGCTCCGCGAGAAACTGGAGGACGATCCGAACGAGCCGAAACTGATCAAAACGGTTTGGGGAACGGGTTATATTTTGGAGACGGAAGAATGAAATATCGGAACAGAATAGGGATCGTGTTCCTCCTGCTCATGCTGGGGGCGCTGGTCGCCCTGCTGTGCTTAACGCAGCCGAAGGTGCGTGAGAAGCGGGACATGGTCGCATACAATGACGAGATCTGCCGGATCTACGAGGCCTACCTGGCCGGCACTCCGGTCGAGGCGCTGGAAGAGAAGTACGAGTGCACGATCGCGATCGGAAAGGGCGCTGAGGCGAAGGCCATGCGAGGCTATGCAGAATATGCGCTGGTCATGGATTTCGCCCCGGAAGGCGAGGCCATCGGAAAGATCATTTGGAGTGACGTGGATCGGGAAGACGAGGAATCAGCGGCCTCTTTTCGCAGGCTGGCGCTGATCCTGTGGGGCATCCTGCTGCTCGCAGGCCTGGTGCTTTTGGTGCTCATTGACCGATTTTTGCTGCGTCCCGTGCGGGACATGCAGGGCATGGTCAGCGAGATCGCGAAGGGCAACCTCGACGTGCCGCTGCCCATCCGGAAGCATAATCCGTTCGGCGGCCTGGTCGAGGGTTTCGACCTCATGCGCGAGGAACTTCGGGCATCGCGGGAGCGTGAGATCGAGGCAGAAAAAGCGAAGAAAGAACTGGTGGCGGAGCTGGCACACGACATCAAGACGCCAGTCGCGACCATCCGCGCGACGTGCGAGGTGCTGGAACTGAAGCAGCAGCGGAGGCTCGGGCAGCTGTCGCAGGAGGGCGATGTTGCGGACGCCCGGGATGTGCTCGAGAAAACGCAGACCATCGCTCACAAGGCGGACATGATCGAAAGCCTGATGGGCAGTGTGTTTGAGGCAACGCTCGCCGAACTGGACCGCATCGAAGTGAACCCGCAGGAGGAGAATTCGGAGCGGATCGAAGAGTATTTCCGCAACCTGCGAAACTACGGGAACATCATCCTGGAGAACCCGATCCCGCCGTGCCTGGTCTGCATGGACCGCGTCCGTATGGAGCAGGTCATCGACAATGTGGTCGGAAACTCGCATAAATACGCGGGCACGGACATCCACGTCCGCTTTGACGAGACCGAAGGGAAGGACCCGGACGGCAAGCCAGTGAAATACATCTCGATCCGCATTAAGGACGACGGCCCCGGCGCGCCGGAGGACGAGATCCCGCTGCTGATGAGCAAATACTACCGCGGAAGCACCGCGAAGGATAAAGCCGGCTTCGGCATGGGCCTGTATCTGGTCCGCACCTACATGGAAAAACAGGGCGGCGGCGCGGAGATCTACAACGACAACGGGTTTGTCGTGAACCTGTTTTTGCGGAAGGTTTGAGTTATAAGATCAAGTTACGAATATGGGAGCAGAATACCTATGCAGCTCATCTTTTTCGGAAGATGGGCTGCATTTTCCGTAGGTTTTCGACATACGGAGAGAACTCAGAGAGAGCCGTTCTTACAGTTTTGCAAGATTGGCGGGAAAGCGTTGACAGGTGAAAATTGCTAGAATATAATGAATTCACCAAGTTGAAAACAAAAATGTAAAGACGTATTGCGATAATACTTATCGGTTTTGTGGTTGCTTTCCAATATGGGGGAAGATCTGGGAGCAGTGGCAACGATTTTGCTTCGGAGGTACTGAGTTATGAAAAAAACAACGATGAAAAAGAGAATTGGAGGACTGTGCTTAGTGATCTTGCAGGTCCTCTTACTTTTGATGGCCTCTTCGCCGATGATAAAGGCGGAGGCAAATAACGGCGTCTGGACGGGTAACGGCGAGTACGATGATCCCTATCTGATCGAGGACCTCGCGGATCTCCTGGAATTCCGGGAATATGTAAATGCCGGAAGATCCACGGAAGATCAGTATTTCCAGCTGAAAAATGATCTGGATCTGCAGGAAGTTTGCGGAGAAAGTATCGGCAGTTGGACCCCCATCGGAACCCAGAGCCACCCTTTTAAAGGTCATTTCTCCGGAAGTGAGAAAAAGATCCGGAACCTTTATATTTCGGGCGGGAATAATGTCGGCCTGTTCGGTGTAAACGAGGGCTATATTGATAGTGTTATTGTGTACGGTTATGTAAGCGGCGATGAGAATGTGGCAGGCGTTGTCGGTGAAAACCGTTTCAGCGTAAGCTCCTGCTGGTCGGATGTGGATCTTACGGGAAAAAGCCGCGTCGGCGGAATTGCCGGTTGCAACAGAGGCTTTATCTTTGATTGCTGTAACAAAGGCACAGTTGTGGCTACGGTAGAAGAGGCCGGCGGTATTGCGGGTTTTTCTTCGGATAGTATCGACTTTTGTACCAATTCCGGATTTGTCGCAGGTGCCGGAAGGGTCGGGGGTATCGCAGGCTATTCCAAAGCCCGGATCGCGGACTGTATTACGGAAATGAGCTATGAGATCTCTGCAATAGAAAACGATGACGGCCAGGATCAGGATATCTATATCGGCGGTATTGTCGGACTTACCGATTCTTATGTTGAGAGATGCACAAATAGATCGAGAATATTGGGTACGAAGAGTGTAGTGGGCGGTATCGCCGGAAAAGCTACCGGTGAATGGGTCTGCAACTGTATCAATGAGGGTGAGGTCTCCGGAGGCGGCACGATCGGCGGTATTGTCGGCTGGTTCCAGGGTAAGGAAGGACAGAACAATAACCGCATCATAAAATGTTCCAACAGCGGAAAGATAACCGGAACGGAAAACAGGGTCGGCGGCATCGTCGGGACTGCGTCTTTTTGTGATATAACGGAATGTGTCAACAGGGGCAATGTTGAAGGAAAAGAAAGCACCGGCGGTATTGCGGGCTCTTTTGCGGACATCGGGAACTTCGCAAATGTCACCAATCATGGAAAGGTGCAGGGAGAGAATTACACCGGCGGTATTGCGGGTAAAATGGATAAAAAAGGCTCAGTCTGCAATTGCGTCAACAACGGTGTGGTAGAGGGAAAGGATTGTACCGGCGGTATCGTGGGCGGAGATCCTGATGAGACTACGGTTTCCCGGCCCGGTAAATTTGTGGAGTGCATGAACACGGCCGCGGTAACCGGTAAAACGAAAACCGGCGGCATTGCCGGACAGTGCGGAAGGATCGTCAATGATTCTATCAATAAAGGTGAGGTGAAGGGAACCTCTGCGGTTGCAGGTATCGTGGGAAAAACCCTGTCCGGCATCAGCATCGAAAACAATGTAAACACGGGTAATATCTCGGGAACTGCAGATTCGGTCGGAGGAATTGCGGGAGATAACAAAAATATACCTATCCGGGAATGCCGGAATGAGGGCAGAGTTGATGGAAGCAAGTATGTCGGCGGAATCGCCGGAGACAACCGGGGAAGTTATGGCAACCTTCGGGGTGTAATAGAGGGATGCCAGAATAGCGGAGAGATCCGAGGAACCGGGGAGGATCACACCGGCGGTATTGCGGGGATCTGTTCTTATGCGGATATCACCGGGTGTGAAAATTCAGGAGATATTTCTTCCGGAAGAGATTATACCGGTGGAATCACAGGCAGCGGAGTAAATGTAAAGATCAGAAGATGCGGGAATACAGGTTCGGTAATATCCAAACAGAAATATGTCGGAGGTATCGGCGGCAGGATCGAGGATTCCGAGGTGGAAGACTGCTACGACAGAGGAATGGTAACCGGCGGCTATGATGTCGGAGGAATCGTCGGCTGTGTGGCGGGTACGGAGGATCTGATCGCCAGATGCTATGTCAAGGCGGGTAGGAATAATATCAGACGCGACATAGATAGCGAAAACGGTTGTGTCGGAGCATTGTACGGAAAAAGAGAAAGCATGACGAATGTGACGATGGAATTCTGCTACTGGTGGCGTTCCTGTGCACAGAAGGCCAGAGGAGACATCGAGGGAGCGGATGAATCGGATCCCAGTCTGGGATTCACGGCGTATTCTGATGAAAGATGGTTTGGAATTTCGAGCAAGTTTACATCTTGGGATTTTGGAAATGTGTGGAAGATTTCGGATGGTGTGCCGGAATTAGATAATCAATATGATATTTCGGTATCGGACAGCATTGGATTTGATGATGCAATGTATGTAACAGGCGGAGAGGGATGCCATTATGCCCGCCTGAGTTATATTCACTCTCTGGATGATCTGGAGGCTTTCCGCGATGCCGTAAACAGTGGAGATAGTTATTTGGGCGCTGCGGTCTTTCTCTGCACGGATCTGGATCTGGGCGGAGATTCCGGAAGAAATTGGAGACCCATCGGCCAAGAACTGTCTATGAAGTTCAGTGGATCTTTTTATGGAGGAAATCATGTCATAAAGGGACTCAGTGTTTCTGCGACAGATATCGCAGGGCTGTTTGGATGCTGCAGCGGAACCATTCGGGATCTGGCTGTGATCGGAACCGTTACAGGTAACGGCAACTGGGTGGGCGGCATTACCGGCAACTGCGAAGGACTTATAAAAAACTGCTTTTTCCTGGGAGACGTTACCAGTAACGGACAAGGCAGCGACGTGGGAGGTATCGCCGGCTTCGTTACGGGATACGGTGTAATGGAGGACTGCGGACATGTGGGAAGCGTATTGGTAAAGAAGGGATATGCCGGCGGCGTGGTCGGAATGCAGCGCGCGAAAACATTCTGCATTTACCGTTGTTTCCATTACAATAAATTCGATCTGAAGAGAAATGTTGTATCTGAGGTCAGTGGAAAGGCCGGCAGCGTGATCGGAGAAGCGATCAATCCGAGCGCTCTCAGTGATAACTATGCGATCGCCGGCTGCTGCACCAGATGTATCGGATATACTCCGGAGAGCTCACAGTCCGGCGTGAGCGGCGGTACGATGCTCGACGTAGAGGACTTCCGCAAGCCGGAAATGTTTACAAACTGGAATATCGATTCCGATGAAAACTCCTACTGGATCATGGGGCAGGACTATCCGATAACACGGAGCCTTAGCGCTTGCATGATTCTGTCTCCGAACGGCGCCGAGGGCGAAGAACAGAAACTGTGTGAGATCAAAGGACAGTTGAAAGCGCCGGGAGCGATTTATACTCGGGAAGGATATATTTTCACCGGGTGGAATGACGAGGCGGATGGTAGCGGAAGCATCTACTACGAAGGTGACGATGTTCCCGGAGGAACTACCCTTTATGCGCAGTGGCTCGAGGGAGTACCCTATCGCAAATATATGCCCATCGAACCGGCGGACCCGGATGAGATCGGGATTGAAGATCATACCTATGATCTTCTGTTAGACGGGAACGAAGATACGAAGTGGTGTCTTGAGACCTCAGGCAGCGATGATACCTGGACTCTGGAATTCAATACAAAAGAATATGTAAGACCCTATGCATATGCTTTGGTCACCGCCGGTGATACGAAGATGTATCCCGGCCGTAATCCGAAGAACTGGACACTGGAAGCCCTGGATGCCAGCGGCAGATGGACTGTTCTGGACGAGGTGACGAACGACGGGACACTGCCGCCCCGAAATAACTGTGCGGTTTATAAACAATTTAAGAATAATATGGAATACTGCCATTTCCGGATCACCTTCAAGGGGCTGACCTCGGGAAAGGTCTTCCAGTTATCGGAATTCTTCCTGATCACCAAAGATCCGAAGAAAGATGTTCGTAAGGCGAAAATCACGTTGCATGCGTGCAGCAGTATCCAGGATGCGGCGATCAAGAGGGAGTATGTATGGGGAGAGATCGGTACGAAGGTATACATCCCGACGGATCCGTGGGGTGAAGAATGTTACGAATTGCTTTACTGGACGGAGAAGCCGAATGGAGAGGGAAAGGTCTATAAATTTGGAGATCCCTACATCATCGAACGTGATATTACAATATATGCCCGGTGGAAGATAAGGGATTTCCAATTAGTCGTGAAGCGGGATGCCGACGAGGAGCCACCGTATTTCAGAAATTATTGGACCTATAATGCAAACCGACCGTTCAAGCTCAAGCCGCCCGCGCGGGAAGGATATCTGTTCCAGTACTGGATCGTAACTTCGCCGGCCGGCAACTGGAAGCCGGGCGCCACCTATGATAAGGACACCCTTTTTTCCGGAATGTACGGAAATGCTGAGCTTGTCGGAATCTGGAAGGAGATCAGAGAGGTCAGTGTCAAATGGTACTGCGGCAGTAAGCTGATGGATGAAGGTACCTATTACGAGGGGGATACACCCACTTATAACGGAGAGCAGCCGCAAAAGGAATCCGATCCGGAGTACGACTATGTCTTCAAGGGCTGGGATAAGGAAATAAAACCGCTCACCGGGGATACGACCTATCATGCAGAGTTTACTGAGAACAGAAGATCCTATGATATTACCTGGCTGAATGAGAAGGGTGAACAGATCGATGTGACGAGTGTGGAGTACGGAACGGTACCGACACATGAGGATCTCGGGAAGCTTCCCACCAAGGAAAGCTGCTTCATTTTTGACGGGTGGGATAAGACGCCCGTGGCGGTTACGGGAAAGGCGACCTATAAGGCAAAATTCCGGGAAGTCCCGAGACCGTATGAGATCACCTGGCAGTATGATGACGGAACGGTGATCGACGTGACGGAAGTGGATTACGGTAGCGTGCCTTCACATGCGGAACCGGAGATGATGCCTACGGATGAGTATACCTACACATTTGCCGGATGGGATAGACAGCCGACCGTTGTCGACGGACCTGCGGTATATACGGCGCAGTTCACCGCTTCGAAGAACAGCTATGAGATCACCTGGAAGAATGATAACGGGGAAGTGATCGATGTCACGACGGCGGAATACGGCGAGATCCCGACGCACGAGGTGCCTTCCAAGAAGGGCGATGAGCAGTTCGGCTATACGTTCTCAGGCTGGTCACCGAGCGTAAAAGCGGTTACCGGAGCTGCAGAGTATACGGCACAATTCTCCCGGACCATCAACAGCTACGAGATCGTCTGGAAGGACGAAAACGGAGCGGTGATCGACACCACAAAGGTCGAGTACGGCAGCATGCCTCTGCATGAGGATCTCAGCAAGAAAGAAACAAAGGAATTCAGCTATGAATTTGACGGCTGGGAACCGGAGCTGAAAGCGGTCGACGGTCCCGCGGAATATCAGGCGATATTCCGGGAGAATAAAAAGAGCTATGAGATCGTCTGGAAGTATGAGAGCGGCCGCGTGATCGATACTAAGACGCTGGAGTACGGCACCCTGCCTTCCTGCGAGGCACCTTCGATGGAGGCGACAGCGGAATTTGAGTATGCCTTCGACGGCTGGGATCCGGAGATCATAAAGGTCGACGGACCTGCGGTATACACGGCGAAATTCACGGCGACCCGAAGAAGCTATGAGATCACCTGGCAGGATGACGAGGGCAATGTATTCGATACCACCGTGGCGGAGTACGGAAGCGTACCGTCGCATGAGGATCCCGTAAAGAAAGAAACGGACGAATTTACATACTCTTTCAAAGGGTGGAACCGTGATTTCAAGGCAGTGGAAGGTCCGGAAACCTATGTTGCCAGATTTGACAAAACCAAAAGAAGCTACGAGATCACCTGGAAGATGGATGACGGCAGTGTGATCGATGTAACTACCTTGGAATATGGCGCAACGCCGACGCATGACGATCCTGTAAAGGAAGCGACCGAGGAGTATACATATACATTTGCCGGCTGGGATAAAGAGGTTGCGGCGGTCACCGGAGCAGCGGAGTATAAGGCTTTGTTTACCGCTTCGAAGAACAGCTACGAGATCACCTGGAAGAATGATGACGACAGTGTGATCGATGTGACCACAGTGGAATATGGCGAAATGCCGACCCACGAGGATCCCGTAAAGGAAGCGACGGTGGAGTACACGTATACATTTGCCGGCTGGGATAAAGAGATCGCAACGGTCACCGGAGCTGCGGAGTATAAGGCTTTGTTTACCGCTTCGAAGAACAGCTAAGAGATCACCTGGAAGAATGATGACGACAGTGTGATCGATGTGACCACAGTGGAATATGGCGAAACCCCGACCCACGAAAAACCGATGAAGGAAACGACAGCGGAGTACACCTATGAGTTTGCCGGTTGGTCTCCGGAGGTCACGGCAGTCGAGGGCGCAACGGAGTATAAGGCAAACTTCACGGCAACCAGAAGAAGCTATGAGATCACCTGGAAGGATGATCATGATAACGTGATCGAAGTCACCAAAGTGGAATATGGCACAGTTCCGAAACATGCGGCTCCGGTTCGGGAAACGACAGCGGAGTACACCTATACATTTACCGGATGGAGCCCGGAGATCACAGCGGTCACCGGCCCGGCGGAGTATAGGGCAAACATCACGTCAGCCAGAAGAAGTTATGAAGTCACCTGGTTGGATGATGACGGCAGTGTGATCGATGTGACTACCTTGGAATATGGCGTAACGCCGACCCACGAGGATCCCGTAAAGGAAGCGACGGTGGAGTACACGTATACATTTGCCGGCTGGGATAAAGAGGTTGCGGCGGTCACCGGAGCAGCGGAGTATAAGGCTCAGTTCACCGCTTCGAAGAACAGTTATGAGATCACCTGGAAGAATGATGACGGAAGTGTGATCGATGTGACGAAAGTGGAATATGGTGCAACGCCGATCCATGAGGATCCCGTAAAGGAAGCGACGGACGAGTATACCTACGAATTTGCCGGCTGGGATAAAGAAGTTGCGGCAGTCACAGGCCCTGCGGAGTATATCGCGAAGTTTACGGCGGTGAAGAGAAGCTATGAGATCACCTGGAAGATGGACGATGGAAGTGTGATCGATGTGACGAAGGCAGAGTACGGAACCGTGCCGGAACATGCGAAGGCTCAGAAAAAAGCGACGGATGAGTATACCTACGAATTTGCCGGCTGGGATAAAGAAGTTGCGGCAGTCACAGGCCCTGCGGAGTATATCGCGAAGTTTACGGAAAAAAAGATAAACAGCGAAAATGCCGAGGCTCAGACATCCGTCACGGACAATACGAATTCGTCAAGCGAGCCGGTTCCGCAGCCGATCAAAAAGTTCTACAAGATCACCTGGAAATACGAGGACGGCACGAAGATCGATGTCACGAAAGTGGAAGAAGGCATGGTTCCGGTACATGCAGATCCTGTTATGAAGGCAACGGCGGAGTACACCTATGAGTTCATCGGCTGGGACAGGGAACCTGCAAAGGTCAGCGGTCCCGCAACATATACCGCGATGTTCCGCAGAATAAGAAATGTATATTCGGTGCGTTTTGAATCGAACGGCGGCACGGCTTCGGCGGTATTAACGGCAGAGTACGGGGATCATATCAACAGACCCGCGGAGCCCGAACGCGAAGGATACACTTTTGAAGGCTGGTACACGGACGAGGCGTTGACCCAAGAGTACAACTTTAATGAACCGGTTGTGGCAGACATAACGGTTTATGCAAAGTGGAAACTGGAGGAAAAACCGGTTACTGAGGTTAAGGAGACGAAAGCACCTCCGAAGGAGGCTACGATCGAGACCGTAGCGCCGACGACTGCGCCCGTAGCACAGGAGACCACGCTTGCATCCGAAACAACGGAGGCGTTACTTCTTGAAACGGATGGCCTCAATATTCCGGCTATTCTGGCGATCATAATTGCAGCACTGGCAGGATTGACGGCTGTCGGAGCTTTAACAATAATTCTTCGAAACAGATTAGGGAAAAAATAATGCAAAAAGACGGCAGTCCGGTTACGGACTGCCGTCTTTTTGGCTTGCTCAGATTTTTTTTACAGTTCTGAAAGATTCCTGGTAAAGCGATACTACTTAGATTATAATGGCTTAACTATCGGGTGGTGTAAAGATTTAGATCAAAAAACGAGTGCTAAAACAAGTCGGTTTTCCGGAAGAACCGCTGGCATTTCTTACGAATCCGTTGTAATATGTAAGGGAGTTGTCAGGGTCTTACGCGCATAAAGGTACAAAATGACGAAATGCGCGTAAGGAACAGCCTTTGGTCAGGCAAGCATTACGCGCAAAACGAGAGAAATCACGGAAATGCGCGTAAGGAACAGCCTTTGGTCAGGCAAACATTACGCGCAAAATGAGAGAAATCATGAAAATACGCGTAGGGAACGGCCTTCGGTCCGGAAATCATTACGCGCAAAACGAGAGAAAACACGAAAATGCGCGTAGGGAACGGCCTTCGGGCAGGGAAGTTTTACGCGCAAAACGAGAGAAATCACGAAAATGCGCGTAAGGAACGGCCTTTGGTCAGGCAAACATTACGCGCAAAACGAGAGAAATCACGGAAATGCGCGTAGGGAACGGTTTAGATGAAGAGGATCTGTGAAGAGGACGATATAGCGCCGGAATTAAAATGATCGTGTCGGTGGTGAAAACCATAAGGACTGTAAGAAAGTATTTGAAACAGATTATATAAAAGAGAAAAGGAGAAACACAATGAAAGAATTTATCAAGGGTGCAAACCCGTATATGCCGCTGTGGGAGCATGTTCCGGACGGTGAGCCGCGGGTGTTTGAACATAACGGAGAGAAGCGCGTCTATGTGTACGGCTCGCATGATATCGAGCGCACGCAGTACTGCGGACGAAACTACGTGGTATGGTCGGCGCCGGTCACGGATCTGACCGACTGGACCTACCATGGGGTGGCTTATGAGACGCACTACGATTCGATTTTGTACGCGCCCGACGTTGTGAAAAAGGGCGACAAATACTATATGTACGCGGCGGAGCGCAAGGGCAGCCTGGTCGTGGTCGCTTCTTCGGATACGCCGTGGGGACCGTTTGAGAACCCGGTGGAGACGAAGCTGGGCTTCGATCCCGGCGTGCTGGTCGACGACGATGGCCAGGTCTATGCGTACTGGGGCGGCTGCGCGGCTCCGTGCTACATTGCCCGCATGAAAGACGACATGGCGACCATCGAGGAGGAGACGCTCGTATCGAACCCGCTCGGCCATTCGACCTGCCCGTGGAACCCGGTGGACGATGGCCACATCGACCTGATCGACGCGTTCTTCGAGGCTTCCAGCCCCCGGAAAGTTTTGGGAAAATATGTTTATCTTTACTCGAAACGCTACGAGAAACCGATCCCGGAACTCGGCGTTTTCGAGCCTTGCAACGGTTTCCTGTCCTATCGTTTTTCGGACAGCCCGTTCGGCCCGTTCCGTGAGGGCGGCGACATCAGCTTCAACGGCGGCGAGATCCTGAAGGACGCCGACGGCCGCGGCACCATGACCTACCAGTGGGGCAACAACCACGGCTCCATCATGGAAGTGAACGGGAAATGGTACATTTTCTACCATCGGCAGACCGGCGTGAACGAATATTCGCGTCAGGCGATGCTCGAGCCGGTGGACGTGGCGATGGGAACGGACGGGAAGCTTTATATCGGCGATGTCCGCTTCATCGACGGCGAGCCGGTCTCCTCGAAACCTGTGGAGATGACGTCGCAGGGCGCGCACATCAACGGCCTGGACGCGCGGAAGTGGATCTCGGCGGGGTACGCCTGCCACATCTACGGAAGCAAGACCCGCGCCTATGTGGAGCCGGGCTACGAGCAGACCGAGACGATCTCAACACCCGTTGTGAACCTGAGTTCCGGTACGACCGTGGGCTTCCGTTACTTGCAGTTTGGGGCGAATGCTCCCCAGACCGTGACGGTGGTCCTGGGCGAGCACAAGGCGCTGAAGGTCCGCGTGCGCATCGATTCGTACCGCGGCCGCATCGTTTCCGAACTGGATCTTGCGGAAAATGAGAACGAAAAGACTGCAGCATTGACCGCGGGCGTGATCGGAAAGCATGCCGTATACTTCGAGTTTGTTTCGGATGCCGACGGCGCGATCGCAGCGTTTGACCGCTTCACCTTTGACTGATGATGTGTATGACGGCCTCGGTTTCGGCATGGGGCCGTTTTTGCGGACAATTATTGAGATTCATGCTTGACAGACTTCAATGGATGCAATATAATAATGTCGGTTAGCATATGCTAACTGACATAGAAAGAATACCGCCACACTCGTGGCGGTATATAAATGGACTTGGGTTAGCATATGCTAACTAGAATACAGGAGGAACTGAATATGAGCAGAGTGGCAGTCGTTTTTTGGAGTGGTACAGGAAATACTGCGGCCATGGCAGAGGCTGTGGCAGAAGGTGCCAGAGCGGCCGGAGCGGACGTGACTATCCTGGGACCGACAGAGTTTACCGCAGAGAAAGCGGAGGGCTTCGACGGCATCGCGTTCGGATGCCCGGCTATGGGTGCCGAAGTGCTGGAGGAGTACGAGTTTGAGCCGATGTTTACGGACGTGGAAGGTTTGCTCGCCGGAAAAAAGATCGCACTGTTTGGTTCGTACGGATGGGGCGACGGACAGTGGATGCGTGACTGGGAAGACCGGTGCTTTGATGCCGGGATCCGATTAGCCGCGACCTCAGTCATGGCGAATTACGCTCCGTCCGAGGCGGATCAGGAAATGTGTAGAGCGCTTGGAAGAGCGTTGGTATAAATGTAAGGAGGCAAGTTTTATGAGTGAAATTTTCAAAAATGTTCCCGTGATCAAATACGAAGGACCCGGGAGCAAAAATCCGTTTGCGTTCAAGTATTATGACGCTGAGAGAACTGTGCTCGGTAAGAAGATGAAGGATCATCTTCCCTTTGCCATGGCGTGGTGGCATAATCTCGGTGCGAACGGTGTGGATATGTTCGGCCGCGGAACGGCGGATAAAAGGTTCGGAGCAGCCTACGAAGGAACCATGGAGCACGCGAAAGCGAAGGTGGATGCCGGCATTGAGTTCATGAAGAAGTTGGGTATCAAGTACTATTGTTTCCATGATGTAGATCTGGTTCCTGAGGCAGATGATATCAACGAGACGAATGCGCGCCTGGATGAATTGACCGATTATATTCTGGAAAAAACGAAGGGAACCGATATTCAGTGCTTGTGGGGAACCGCAAACATGTTTTCTAACCCTCGTTTTATGAACGGCGCAGGAAGTACGAATGATGTAGACGTTTACTGCTTTGCAGCCGCGCAGGTTAAGAAGGCCATTGAAATGACTGTAAAGCTCGGTGGTAAGGGCTACGTTTTCTGGGGTGGCAGAGAGGGTTATGAGACCCTGCTGAACACCGAGGTGAAGTTGGAGCAGGAGAATATCGCGAACCTGATGCGCATGGCACGCGACTATGGTCGTAGCATCGGCTTTACGGGAACATTCCTGATCGAGCCGAAGCCGAAGGAGCCGATGAAGCATCAGTATGATTACGATGCGGCAACTGCGATCGGATTCCTGCGTCAGTATGGGCTGGATAAGGATTTCATGATGAATATCGAAGCAAACCACGCGACGCTTGCCGGACATACGTTCCAGCATGAGTTGCGGATCAGCCGCATCAACGGAATGCTGGGTTCGATCGATGCAAACCAGGGCGACGTGATGCTGGGCTGGGATACCGACTGCTTCCCGAGCAATGTCTACGACACGACGCTCGCAATGTATGAGATCGTCAAGAATGGCGGTCTGCCGGTCGGCATCAATTTCGATTCTAAGAACCGCAGACCGAGCAATACTTACGAGGACATGTTCCATGCATTTATCCTCGGTATGGATTCCTTTGCGTTCGGCCTGCTGAAAACGGCGGAGATCATCGAAGACGGTCGTCTGGAAGGCTTCGTTAAAGAGAAGTACAGCAGTTTCGATTCGGAACTGGGCAGGAAGATCCGCAGCGGCGAGACAACCCTTTCGGAACTGGCCGAAAGAGCGAGCCGCATGAAGAGTGTGGCAACACCTATGTCAGGAAGACAGGAGTATCTCGAAGGAGTGCTTAATAATCTGATCCTTTCATAAGTATTGTATATTGTAGTTTAATTTTGGGAACAGGAAGGCGGTGCCGATGCAAAGTCGGCGCCGCCTTCCTGCTTTCGTATAACCCGGCGGAGAGGAGCTGACGGAGCGGGCCTATTTGGAAATTGACCGTAAGGGGGTTCTTTGGTATACTGGCGCTAGAGAGAATGAAGATGCACGCGAAAGAATTTGCCAAGAGGATCTTCGGAACGGACGTCGGCTCGTACTCCACGATGTACTGATCAGGTGCCCATAATTCTGACGGAACCTTTACGCTTTGCTTACAAATCCTTTCGGGAACTTCCCTTTTTGATCTTCCCTTGGTATTATTCTCCTACAGGCCAATGATACCGAATCGGCGGACATTGCCCCTGTAGTTTAGGTGACGAAGGAGGATATTAAAATGTTTGTTACCTGCCCGAGCTGCAAAGAACTGATCAAAAAGAATGTAGGCCCTTGCCCTATGTGCAAGAACATGATCACGGCTGATTATATACTGAAATACGAGAAAGAGGAGAGAAGACAAGCCGACGAGTATAACAGGGAGAAGATGGCGATCTTCAGCAAAAGAAGAGGAGTTGCCACTCTGTTGACGGTTATTCTCATCGTGGTGATTATCGTGACGATGATCGTATGCGGCTCGATGAAGAACGAACCTTTGGGGATCGGTCTCGTGCTCGCTGAGATAGTGATCGCTGTTGTTGTCGGTCATTTCACAAAGTGCTTCAACTGCCCGTATTGCGGAAAGTACTACAAAGCGTATGCATCCCGTGGGATCAGTTTCCAGACGGACTGCTGCCCGCACTGCGGGGGAAGACTTCGCTGAGCGATCTACAGAGGATCTTTAAAACATAATAGTAGTTACAGGGGCGGACCTAGTCCGCCCCTTTTTAGCGAATAAAGTGACTGTGTGTATTGCGAAAACGTACGATTTGTGGTACATTTTCTGTAGGTAAAAATGTGGGGAGTTGTGACACGATAACGATCGAATGATATCACGCGATATCGGAATGGGAGGCTAATATGATGATCATTTGCCCGGTGTGCGGGAAAGAGACCGAAGGCGGTTATAAGTTTTGTATGAATTGCAGAAGCGAGATCGGCGCGGACAATGCTTCGCAGGCGGCGCAGGCTGCGGCTTCACAGGCTACAGAAACCGTGCAGGCAGCGGCGGCTACGGCTGCGACGATGGCAGCACCGCAGATAATGGCGGCGCCCGGTGCACAGACGGGAGCGGTTCCCGGCGCATCGAAGGCGACACCTCCACAGAACTACGAGACTTATGAGCCCTACATTAAGCAGGGAACGATCCCGGATTATTCAAACTATCCGAACATGTATTCCGCTCCTGACCCGAACGTGGTGAGGGTGAAGCAGAAGAAGGGCCCCGGCGGCGGACGGAAGTTTTTTGCATTTTTCGTGTGTTTCTTTCTGTTCCTTTCGGGGCTGGCTTCGCTGGCTCTGTATTGTGTCGGAAAGACATTGTCCGCGGAGAATATAGTGAATGTAGTGGTGGACTCTACCGAGCTCACGACCATCGACGTTGGAAAACTGACCGGCAACAGTGGGGATGAAGGAAAGACGATCTCCGAGTTTATCATGGAGCAGATCCCCGAGGACCAGAAGGAAAGATTTCCCGGATTGACGGAGGACAGTATCAATGAGATCCTGACCGACGAGGACACGAAGGTTCTGGCGTCCGAAGTTCTCGGCGACCTCACGGGCTATTTGACCGGTGAGAAAGAGGAGTTTGCCATCGATCCGGAGAAGACCGTCGAACTGCTGAAGGAGCACTCCGATAAGATCGAAACCATGATCGGACAGAAACTGAATGCGGAGGATTACGCTTCCATCAAAGAAGAGATCGGAAAATTCAATACCGAAGAAATGGCGAAACTGACCGGCGGAGAACAAAAAGGAGTTGCGGAAGCGATGAAGGCTGTGCGCTGGGGGCTGTCGGGAGTCCTGCTGAAGGCACTGATCGGAGTGTCGATCTTCTTTATTTTGCTGGTATTCCTGATTTTCGGTCGGTATGTGGACAGCGCGCTGATCCGGCTCGGCCTGACGGCTGTATTTGTAGGCGGCGCTGCTTGTGGAGGCGTGAAGATCGGCGAGCTGGCTATCGAAAAATCGTTAGTCTCCCGGATCGGTGTAGGCCTGACCGAACTGCTGGATAAAGCTGTTTTTACACATTTTGAGAAGACCGGAATGATGGTGATTTTCGTTGGTGTCGGAGCCATGGCGGTCGGTATCTTATGGAAAATCATACTTCCAAAGAAGAACGCATGAGAGAATACATGAGATAATAAAACGATGAGAACGATCTACATTTATGATTATAAAAACTACAAAGTCGGCGGGACCGTAGGAGTACGCCCTTCGGTGCGTGCCATCATCATCAAAGACGGAAAACTCGGCATGATCCACAGCCGCAGGTTTGACTACTATACATTTGCCGGAGGAGGGATCAATCCGGGCGAAAGTCACGAGGAAGCGCTGATTCGCGAGGTTCGGGAAGAACTGGGCCTGAAGGTACTACCGGAAACGATCCGTGAGTACGGCCTGCTCATCCGGAAGGAGAAGGGGAGGATCGACGACCTCTTTATCCAGGAGAATTACTACTATCTGTGCGAAGTTTCCGATCAGCAGATGGAGCAGGAACTGGAAGGATATGAGATCATAGAGGATTACGAAGTATGCTGGGTGACGCCGGAAATAGCAATACGGGTCAATCAGGACCACGATCATGGGGAGATGGGCAGCGGGCCGACGCAGGCGGAATATATGCACCATCTGTTCCATCGGGACGAGGTACTGATGCGAAAACTGGTGGAGGAAGGACTGGTGCCCGCAGGAGAGCTGGCGGAAAATGGTTGAAGAAACCGGAAGGGACGATAAAAAGTTGCATCATTTCCCGAACTGTGGTATTATATGCGTTGGGGTATAGCCCCAACATATGATAGGAGGTATAGATTATGAATATGAAGAAGAGATTTTCCGCATTGCTGGCGGCAGGAATGCTTGTTGCAGCTCCTGTTGCGGTATTTGCCGATGACGAACCTACGACCGCTTCTTCCGAAGTGATCACGAAGGAAGCAGAGGCTGTTGAAGCCGAGCCGGTCACCGGAGATGCAGGTCAGGCAGTTGATACCGTAGGCGCAGCAGCTCCCGTAGATGGAGATGAACCTACCGTGGCTCCCGTAGGTGGCGAGAGCGATGGCCCTACCGTAGCTCCGGCCGATGGGGACGTAAAGGCGGAAGAACTCGTTACTGCACACGTTCGTGTTGAAGGCATCGATAAGATGTTGTACAATAGCGATGTGACGGTATCGGTTAAGAGCGGCGAGAAGGCTACCGCGAAGTCGGTCCTGATGGCAGCAGACGAGCAGTCCGACGATCTTACCATCGTTGGCGCAGATGCCAACTATATCACCGAGGTCAATGGCGTGAAGGCAGCTACCTACGGCGGCTGGGACGGCTGGATGTATCAGGTAAACGGCGTTGCCGCTCCTGTGGGCATCGATGCATATGAGATCGCAGCAGGCGACAGCATCGTTCTGTACTACTCGGATGAGTATGGCATCGGTATGGATTACCCGATCATGAACGTTGATAAGATCGCAGATAAGAAGATTTCCTTCACATCCATGAAGACGACCTATGATGCAGAAGGTAAGGCTTCTACATCCGAGGTTAAGGTTACCGATATGGACGTTACCATCGGCGGCGAGACTTTCAAGACCGACGCGAACGGTGAGATCACTCTTTCCGACGCAGTTATGGCGAAGCTTCCCGCGGAGATCGCGATCAGCAAATATGCAGAGAACGGCTGCCCGCTCGTACTTCGTTACGCACCGGGAACCACCGTTGCCGCTCCGGCAACCGCTACACCGACCGGAGACGCTACCCCGGTAGCATGGCTGTTTGTGATCGCAGCAGGTGCTGCAACGATCGCAGTAGCAACCCGTAAGAAAGAACAGGTTAGATAATTTACATCGCCCGCGGGAAACCGCCGGGTGAGATAGAGAAGGAGTCGGAATGCAGAACAAAATGCGTAGGCGTCGACACAATCTGATTTTGTGGTCGCTGGCAGTTGTTTTGCTTCTGACTTCTTTTTTTGATGCTTTTAGCAGCGTCGGGCTGAACCGGCGTGTGTTTGCGGACACGACGGCGGAGCAGCTGCTCACGAAGTGCCGGGAGGCGCTTTCTTGGAAAATGAAGGCCTCCGGCGTTACGACGGAGCAGGAGCTGCTGGATGCGATGGCGGCGCGTGCGGGCCGAAGCCCGGAGGACTGGTACGTCCTCGCGATGGCGAAGATGGGCCTGAAGCTTGATTACACAAAGTATGCGAACGCCCTGTTCGAGGTATGCAAAGATCCTGAACCGACGGATGTGGAGCAGTACCGGCGCTATCTGACGGCGCGCGCGATGGGCTACGACGACATCCCGGGGACGGTCCCCGAGAAACTGAAGGATAAGGGCATCATGAGCGCGATCTACCGCGGCTATGCCGTGGCGGCCGGCCGTGCGTCGAGTTCGTTTGTCTACGGGGAGACGCAGAGTGCCCTCATCGCGCTGAAACTGGCAGACGGCGGCTACGCCCTGATGGGAGAGACTTCCGATATCGACGTGACGGCCTTCGTGCTGCAGGCGTACGGCGCCCTCCTCGGCGCGCAGGGTAAGAACGCGGCAGGCGCGGAGCTGATGGCGGCGGTCCGCGATGGTTTCGCAGTGCTCGGTAAGCGCCAGTCGGCGGACGGCGGCTATGCATCGTTCGGCACGGCAAATGCCGAGAGCGGGGCGATGGTCCTGCTGGCCCTCGCAGCATTTTCCGATAAGGATATCGCGGCGGAAGTACGCAATTCGGTCGATGCGAGCGCCCTGATCGCGGCGACGGACCGCTTCCAGACGGCGAAAGGCGGTTTCGCGCACGCTCTGACGGACGGAGTTGCCTCCCTGGAAAATGACTTGGCCACGGCGCAGGTGATGTGCGCATACGCGGCATATGCTTCCTACCTGAAGGGAGCGTCCGGACGTCTCTACCCGGTGAAGGCGGCGGCAGCGCCGGTGGAGCCGACGACACAAAAGCCGACGGAGAAACCGACCGAGGCATCCACGGAAGAGACGACAGCAAAGCAGACGGAAGCGTCTACAGAAGAGACGACAAAGAAGGAAACCGGGGCCTCCACACAGGAGACCACGACGAAGGGGACGGAAGTTTCTGAAGAAGAAACGACCGAAGAGACCGCGGAGATGTCGACGGAGGAGTCGGCCGAAGGATCGACCGCGGAAACAGAAGAGGAGACACGGGAGAGTACCACGGAAGAAACAACGGTCGTTCCCGAAGAAACCACTACAAGCGTGGAATCGACGGAAATCAGTTCCGCAGAATCCACAACCGAAGCGATAACAGAAGAAAACAATCCTTCTGCACCCACAGAAGAGACAAATATAGAAGAAACGGAGGAAGCTTCCTCCACATCGACAAGTACGATACGATGGATCATGACGGCGGTCGTGGCCGGCCTGATCTTACTCGCCTTTTTGGCGAACCTTTTCTCGAGACGCAAGTCGAAGTTGAACTACATCCTGATCCTCATCTTCGGCGTAGCGGCGCTTACGTTCATCTGGCTGTCGAAGATCACGATGCCGGAGCAGGCGACGCAGAAACAGCAGCAGTCTTATCTGGAGCGTCTGCCCGCACAGGGAGAGTTCCGCATCGAGATCAGCATTGACCAGAGGGTCGAAGGCGAGGAGATGCTGCTTACGCCGCGACTGGTGACGGTCAGCGCTGACGATACGGTCTTCGAGATCCTGGACCGTGTGACGAAGGCCTATGGCATAAGCATCGATTATACAAAGAGTATGGTCGGGACCGTGTACGTGCGCGGGATCGGCGGCCACGCGGAGTTCGATCGCGGCGCCGGCTCGGGCTGGGTCTTCCTGGTCAATGGCACGCTGGCGACGACGGACGCGGGTAGCGTGAAACTCTCGGAAGGCGACGTCCTTCGGTGGGCCTACACGCTCGACCTGGGAAAGGATGTGAGCCCATGAGAGTTTACCTTCATTCCCGAACCTGGTTTATCTATTTCATTATGGTCATTGCGATCCTGATGTCGATCCGCCATCCGGTGCTGATCCTGATCGGCCTGGAGAGCGGTCTGATCTGGTGGAAGATCCTGGGGAGAAAACTGCGCGCAGGCCATGTATTTGCCGCGTTATTCATCCTCGGGGCGCTGGCGGTCGCGAACCCGCTCACATCCTCGAACGGCGCGACGATCCTGTTCTACCTGAACGGGCGCGCATTTACCGCGGAGGCCCTCGCTTACGGCCTTTTGTTCGGCGCGGTGCTCGTAGTCACCCTGCTATGGTGCGTGATCCTGAGCGAGCTCATGACAACGGACCGCTGGCTGAACGTCTGCGGCCGACGCTTCCGGAAGACCGGCCTCGTGCTGACCATGGTGTTCCGCTTCTTCCCGCTGTTCACGAAGCAGTGGCAACGGATCCGCGAGGGGCAGGAAGCCCTGGAGGGAGGTAGCCCCGTCGGCTGGAAAGAGACCTTTCGCATGACGAAGCGCGAGCTTCTGTGCATGCTGACCTGGTCGCTGGAACACGGTTTCGTGACGGCCGATGCGATGCTGGCGCGCGGCTACGGCGCGGCGAAACGCTCGTTTTTCAACCGCGAAAACTACCGCTCGGCGAGCGTCGGGGTAGCGATCTTGCTGCTCGCGGCATTTTCCACCGTCATCACGATCGCGGTCCGCGGAGGGATGGAAGCAGAGATCTATCCGTACGTAAAGATCCACATGGATGCAGCGATCGACATACTCGGATTTGCAGCGTTTTTTCTGCTCTGCCATATTCCGATGATCTCATATAAAGTATTACGCGAGGAAAGGAGGATGCGGTCATGATACAAGTCGAAAATGTAAGTTTTACATACGCCGGAGCGGCCCGTCCGAGCCTTTCCGACATCTCCCTGCACGTCGCGCCGGGGCAGTTCGTCCTGCTTTGCGGTCCGACGGGGTGCGGCAAATCGACCTTGCTTCGGATGCTGAAGCCGGAGCTTACGCCGGCCGGTGAGCGGAGCGGCCGCGTACTGTTTAACGGAAACGAGATCGGGGCCAATGACCGCCTTCCGAAGATCGGTTTCGTCATGCAGAACCCGGAGCAACAGGTGGTCACGGACCGCGTCTGGCATGAGCTGGCGTTCGGTTTGGAGAACCTGGGAGTGCCTTCGGATGTGATCCGCCGCCGCTGTGCGGAGATCGCGGCGTACTTCGATCTGGAGAAGAGTTTCGAGAAGGACACGAACGCCCTGTCCGGAGGAGAAAAACAACAACTCGTCGTTGCCGCGACGATGATCATGGGATGCAAGGTGCTGCTTTTGGACGAACCGACGTCGCAGCTCGATCCCATCGCCGCTAACCGCTTCTTCCTGTGGCTGGAGCAGCTGCGGCGCGAGTTCGGCATCACGATCATTATGGCGGAACACCACCTCGAGGAGATCTTCGGGGAGGCGGACCGCGTGGTATATATGGAACGCGGGCGCATCCGGGCACAGGGTACGCCGGCGCAGGTCGCCTGGGAAATGCTGACCGTGCGGGATGCATTTGCCGCGGCGCTCCCGACCGTAACGCGCCTCTTCTTCGACGCGAAGACCCGGAAAACACCGTTCGTATCGCTTCGCGAAGCAAAGGGTGCGCCCGATTATGCGCAGATGGTCGACGAAGCGAAGAAGACGCTCACATCCGCTTCGGGAAGGGATGCATTTGTGTCTCGGGAGAACGGGAAACGGGCTGAGGACCCGGCGGTCACGCTCAGCGACGTCGTATTCGCTTACGACGACCGCTCTCCGAGCATTCTCAATAACCTGTCGTTTTCGATCCCTGCGGGCGCGTGCACCGCGATCGTCGGAGGAAACGGCAGCGGCAAGACCACGCTGCTGAAGGTGATCGCCGGACTGGCGACGCTTAAGAAGCGTGACGGTAAGGTGAAGTTTTTCGGGGAGAAGCAGGCGGACCGGCAGAGGATATCCTTCCTGATGCAGGATGTCACGACGCTCTTTACCGAAGAGACGGTCTACGAAGAGATCGTAGCCGGCGTGAAGGAGAAGGTCGAGCAGGGCGGCGAAGGCTTCATCGAGGCGTTCCTGAAGGAGCAGGGCTTCGAAGCATTGACCGCGCATCTATCGCAGCACCCGTACGACCTGAGCGGCGGTGAACAGCAGATGCTCGGCCTTACGAAACTGTTGCTCCGCGACCCGCAGATCCTGCTGCTCGACGAGCCGACGAAGGGCATGGACGCAGTCGCAAAAGAAAGTCTCGCAAAACTCATCACGGAGAAGACAAAAAGCGGCGTGACGGTCGTTTTAGTCACGCACGACCTGGATTTCGCGGCGCTTTGCGCCGACTACGCGGCGATGCTGTTCCGCGGCGAGATCCTGTCGATGGAGCGGGCGGACCGCTTCTTCGCGGACAATGTATTCTACACAACGCATAAGAATCGCGCGCTGAACGCATAAAGCAGCGCCGGAAAGGAAACCATGGAGAACACGATGCAAAGCACGGCAGAACCGGCGAAGACCGGAGCGGGTATTTTTTCCTCCCGCGTCCAGGCCCGAAAACTCTGCATGATCGCGGTCATGACGACACTCGCCGTCATGGGACGCGTCCTGTTTGCTGCGCTCCCGGGCTTCAAGCCCGTCGCCGCCATCGTGATCCTGACCGGCATGTATTTCGGCGCGGGCAGCGGGTTTGCGACCGGAGCCCTGGCAGCGCTGATCTCAAACATTTACTTCATGCAGGGACCGTGGACGCCCTTCCAGATGCTGGCCTGGGGCAGCATCGGCCTGATCTCGGGCATCCTGCGCCGCCCGCTTCGGCGCTTCCCCGTCCTCCTGTGCATCTGGGGCGCATTGGCCGGCGTATACTACTCTTTATTCATGGATACGTGGATGGTCTTCTGGTACAACAGCAAGCCGACATGGCAGCTTTGGCTCGCCGCCGTATCCACCGGTGTGTTCAGCATGATCACCTATGTGATCTCCAATGTGGTCTTCCTCGCGGCGCTTTCGCCGGCGATGGGCCGCCGACTGATGCGCATTTCCCGAAAGTGCGGAATTGTAAATGAATTGTTAACAAACCGTTGAATCGGGGGTTAGTAGGTTGACTTTTTCGGTCAAAAAACGTATACTTTTTATGGTGTGACTTGTAGAGAAAAGGGAGTGGAATTACAACAGGCTGATATTAGGAGGTTTGCTGTGGAAACGACGATCGATGATAACATTCGGTTTCTGGAACAAGCTAAGTCTGCACTGTCTTCCCTGGAACAGATCCGCAGCCAGAAGATCGATCTGGCGGCAAATGAAAAGCGGATCGAGAAACTGATCGCGGCGGAGCAGCGGTCGATCGAGGATGAGATCAACCGTACCGTGAAGAAACGTCGCGATGAAGTCGGCGCCGGATACGACAAAGAGATCGTCGGCATCCAGGACCGGCTTAAGAAGCTGAAATCCAAGAAAGAACAGGCCCGAAGCGCCGGAATGAAAGAGCGCATCAAGGAAGAAACGGCCGATCTGGCTTCGAAAAACACAGAACTGAAAACACACATTCACACATTGGTAAAACAGAACGGGCTGCCTGCTTTCTGCGAGTCCGGTTGGTTTTATGTGTTCTTTTTGACGCGCACGGCGTTGCAGTGGGTCATCCTCTCGGCGGCATGCGTGGTTTGGATGTTTGTCATCCCTTACATGATCTACATCTTCAGCGGGAGCGAGACCCCGCTCTTGCTGACGTTGCTGCATCTGATCTTTTTCGCCGTGACGATGACGGGATATTTCCTGATCAACGTTATGGTGAAGTACCGTTATTATGACACGCTGAAGCTGATCCAGGTGGATCGTGCGCAGATCGCCAGAAATAAAAAGGAGATCCGCATGATCACGAAGGACATTAAGAAGGATGATGACGACGACCGCTACGATCTGGGCGACTACAACTACGAGATCGCGAAGACCGAGGCAGAGGTCGAAGACGTCGTTCAGCGGAAGAAGGAAGCATTGTCCACGTTTGAAGCGGTAACGCGCCAGGTGATCTGTGATGAGATCACGGAGACCGGCCGGGAGCGCCTCAACGAACTGCGCGCAGAACAGGCGGCAAATGCGAGCGCGCTCGCGCAGACGGAGGAGACTTATAAGAGCACATCCATCCGGTTCACGGACCGGTACGGCGGATACCTGCCGCGGGAGTGCATGGATCAGGCGCATATCGATCAGTTGATCGAACTGATGCGCAGCGGGCAGGCTTCGAGCATTACGGAGGCGGTGACCGTCTTCCAGACGAAGAAAGCCTGATTTAGCAAATATACGGAGGAGAGAGCGACATGGCGGATGAGAGAGATCGCTTTTCGGATGACGAAAAAGTCATTTCGCTCGATGAAGTACGACAGACGCGAGGAAAGCGACTGGCTACAAAAGAAGAAAACCGTAAGATGGGGCACGGCGATGAGTACCTGGACGAACGGTTGCGTGACGATATCAAGGCGCACGCATCGTTGCGGCGGACACTGGCGTTGTGCCTGGTTGCGATTCTTATCGTTGCTGTCGGTGTGTACTTCGGCATCCGCCTGACCTTGAAATATAACGACATCGTGACGACTTGGGAGAAACCGGCGTCCGAGATGTCACTGTTTACGTCCCTGCCCTATGCGGACGGTATTTTGAAATATAACAATGACGGCATGAACTTCTACAACGCGGATGGCGAACTGAAGTGGCCGGTGACCTACGAGATGCGTAATCCGAAGCCTTCGGTTTGCGGAGAGTACATCGTAATGGCAGACATCGGATACAACACGCTCGTGATCTGTAACCGCGACGGCTTCCAGGGCAGCGCATACAGCACGTTGCCGATCAGTTCGGTCAGCATTTCCCGCGAAGGCCGCGTAGCGGCGGTGGTAGAGGACGACATGGCGAACCGCGTCCTGTTCTTCGATAAGACGGGAGCGCGAAACGATTCCAATTTCCAGACCCTGATGAATAAATCCGGATATCCGATGTCGGCGGCACTTTCGCCGGATGGTAAGATGCTCATGGTATCGTACGTTTATCTGGAGCAGGGCATCATGAATAACAAGTTGACGTTCTATGATTACCACGACAGCCAGGTCGGCGCGAACCAGACCGTCGGAAGTTTCCAGAAGTACGGCGACACCCTGTTTGCGCGCGTGGTATTCCTGAGCGATAAGCGCGCCGTGGCCTTCGGCGACGGGCGTATCGTTTTCTTCTCGTTGAAAAACCGTATGAAGCCGGAGGAGACGGCAGACGTCAAATTCTCCGATACGATCACCCGCGTTTTCTATGACGAGGAGGGCGTTTACGTCGTGTCGGAACAGCCCGAGAACCAGTCTTGGCTCGTGACTTGCTTTGCTACCGACGGTACGACAAAGTATGCTTACCGCTCGTCGTTCCTGCCGGACTATGTGGGCATGAAGAACGGGACTCTGTACTTCCACGACAGCAGTTCGCTCGTAGTCTACGGTAAGGTCCTGGGTAAGATGAAACTGCGTTTCCAGGGTAACTTTAAGGTGAATGTACGTACCATCGTCAACCTGGGTAAGGATAACGCGTTCATGATCTTAAGCGACACCAAACTGATGCGCGTTAAACTGAAGAATTAAGGAAAACAGAACCGGCCGGAGCAGTTCGGCCATGAAGGAGGAAATATGAAGATATTGGTTACCGGCGGCGCCGGTTTTATCGGAAGCCACACCTGTGTGGAGCTTCTGAATGCAGGCTATGACGTGGTCGTAGTCGACAACCTGAGTAATTCCAGCGAGAAGAGCCTGGACAGAGTCGAGCAGATCACCGGAAAGAAAGTAGCGTTTTACAATGCGGACATCCAGGACGAGGCAGCATTGACCGCGATCTTTGAAAAAGAGAAGATCTACGCAGTCATCCATTTCGCGGGACTGAAGGCGGTCGGCGAGTCCGTACAGAAGCCCATCGAATACTATACAAACAACATCGGCGGTACGTTGACACTGCTGAGAGTGTGCCGCGCATTCGGCGTGAAGAACTTCATCTTCAGTTCGTCCGCGACAGTCTATGGCGACCCGCTGACCGTTCCGGTAAATGAACAGTGCCCGAAGCAGGATGCGACGAACCCGTACGGCTGGACGAAGAGCATGCTCGAGCAGATCCTGATGGATGTCAACGTTTCGGATCCCGAGTGGAGCGTGATCCTGCTGCGTTACTTCAACCCGATCGGTGCGCACGAGAGCGGCCTGATCGGCGAGGATCCGCAGGGCATCCCGAACAACCTGGTGCCTTATATCGCGCAGGTGGCTGTGGGCCGCAGAGAGTTCCTGTCCGTATTCGGCGACGATTATGACACGCCGGACGGCACGGGCGTGCGCGATTACATTCACGTAGTGGATCTGGCGCGCGGCCATGTGATGGCGGTGAAGAAGTTCGAAGAGGAGCCGAAGGTGCGCATCTACAACCTCGGCACCGGCCGCGGCTACAGCGTGCTCGACGTATTGCACGCATATGAGAAGGCATGCGGAAAGACATTGCCCTATCAGATCAAGGCACGCCGTCCCGGAGATATCGCGACGAACTACGCAGACGCGTCCCTGGCGAAGAAAGAGCTCGGTTGGGAAGCGACCATGGATCTCGACGAGATGTGCCGCGATTCCTGGAACTGGCAGAGTAAAAACCCGAATGGGTATAATGACTAGGAGGCACTTATGAACTATTGTTTCGGTATTGATGTCGGCGGTACGAGCGTGAAGCTGGGACTGTTTGACACAGAAGGAAACCTCCTCGATAAATGGGAGATCCCGACGCGTAAGGATAACGGCGGAGAGCAGATCCTGCCGGATATCGCGGCGTCGGTTAAAGATAAGATCGCAGAGCGGAAGATCGACGCAGCGCAGGTTTGCGGCGTCGGCATCGGCGTTCCCGGACCGGTCACTCCGGAAGGCTACGTTCCGGTTTGTGTAAATCTGGGCTGGAAGGACATCTATCCCGGCCGCGAGCTTTCCGCGCTTCTGGGCGGAGCATCCGTCCGCGTGGGCAATGATGCGAACGTGGCAGCGCTCGGTGAGTTCTGGCGCGGCGGCGCACAGGGTTGTAGCAATGTCGTGCT
This sequence comes from Lachnospiraceae bacterium, assembly GCA_017548765.1. Lineage (GTDB taxonomy): Bacteria > Bacillota > Clostridia > Lachnospirales > Lachnospiraceae > UBA1201. The sequence goes on from JAFYZH010000057.1 coordinate 42,408, forward strand.
TCTGACACTGGGCACCGGTGTCGGCGGCGGCGTGATCCTGGACGGAAAGGTAGTAGACGGCGTACACGGAGCCGGCGGCGAGCTGGGCCACGTGATCGTAAATCCCGACGAGCCTTTGGCATGCAACTGCGGTAGCCATGGTTGCCTGGAGCAGTACGCATCCGCGACCGGCGTAGTACGTGTGGCAGGACGGATCCTCGCTGCAAAGCCGGAAACCGCGAGCGTGCTCCGCGAAAAGGCGGATTTCTCCGCGAAGGACGTGTTCGACGCGGCAAAGGCGGGCGATGCGATCGCGGACGAGGCAGTGGATACCTTATGCCGGTACCTCGGACTGGCGACGGCGAACTGTGCACTCACGATCGACCCCGAAGTATTTGTGATCGGCGGAGGCGTTTCCCGTGCGGGCGCGATCCTTACCGATCGAATCGAAAAATATTTCGAAAAATACACACCTTTGCTCAAAATCAAGGCAAAATTTGCCTTGGCTACTTTGGGAAATGATGCAGGAATCTATGGAGCAGCACGTTTAGTACTGTGATTCCGCATAATAATGCACGGTCGCGAAACAGTTTCGATGCATTTGCACGATTTAATGCACGATAATGCACGCGCCGGGCATGGGAAAGCCCAAAAATAAAAAAAAGATAAAAAATTCAAATTTAATGTACTAATTTATGAGATATTATGCTATAATGTAGTTGTGTCAGAGCCACTTCGTGAGAAGAAAGCCGAAAACAGGTTTCTTTGCAGAGAATGGCGCGACCGGAAAGGGATAGTATGAGTCAGGCGAAAGTTGACAAGTACAAAGAATACAAAAAGAACCGAAAGAAGAACATTGCGAAGGAGAAGCGTCAGGAGAAACTTGCAGGTTTTGTCACCGTTGGTATTTTTCTGATCGTGATCTTGGCAGTGGCACTGTCTTTAGGAAAATCTTTTAGTAATTCATTCGGAAAATCTAAGGAATCATTACCGGGCTATGACTATGTCGCAGAGGATTTCGTCCTCGAAGACTATGCGGGAGTTATCGTAGAGGAATAGCGTGAAGGTAACGATCAAAAAATAGGTCATCGCCGTCCGGGGTCGGAAACGAACTTATGACGAGATGAGGAAAATGGAGGAATATCGTGGACGAGCAGAAAATGAATCAGCAGGAACAAATTCAAGAGGCGGTATCACAGGCAGTTCGTGACGCAATGCGCGAATTTGTCTCCAAGATGCCCGAAGGCGGACAGAACTCCGGCGTTAAGGAACAGGTAGATAAGATCTACGCTGAGGTTGCAGGCCAGATCGAGAAGCAGAAGGAAATGATGGAGAAGATGAACGATGTTCAGAGTCGTCTCGATCAGCAGGCAGAGACCAGCCTTCGCCTCGCAGGTGCTGAATCCACAGCTTTGGATCCTACGGCTTTCCAGCAGAACGTTTCGGAATTCAAGCAGTCGATCGAACTCTGCAGCCAGACGATGGATCAGCTTCGTAAACAGCTCAACCGTGAGCGCAGCAACAACGACCGTACGATCACCGAGCTTTATCGTTCCATGAAGTACTCGGAGGAGCGTATTGAGGAGCTGCACGCAAACTACGATGAGTTTACGACAGTAATTCAGAGCCATAAGAGCGTTATGGGACTTTTGGTATGGTTGAATATCGTTACCATCATCGCCCTTGTTGTTCTGAGCATCATGCAACTCTTTAAGTAATTGAGAGAACGGCTACGTGTGCTTCAGTAGTTGATACATATGAGAAGCAGACAAATGTTGCAAGAGAAATGCACATTTGTCTGCTTTGTTTGCATTAAGGAGGGTTTAAACCATGGGAGATTTCGGCAAGCGGCAGAACTGGCCCGGAGGGAATATGCTCTATCCTCTTCCGGTGATCATGGCTTCGGTCCGCGATCCCCGTACAGGTAAAGATAACATCATCACGCTGGCCTGGGCGGGCACGATTTGCTCGGATCCCGCGATGGTCTCGATCTCGGTACGTAAGGAGCGCTTCAGTCATCCGATGCTGATGGCGGCGCGGGAGTTCGTCATCAACCTTACGACGAAGGAACTCGCATTTGCCACGGATCTGTGCGGCGTGAAGTCCGGACGCGACGTGGATAAATTCGAACTGGCGCACCTGACGAAGGGCGAAGCGGTGAAGATCAACGCGCCGCTCATCCTGGAGTCCCCGGTGAACCTGGAATGTAAGGTCGAGCAGGTGCTCGAACTGGGCAGCCACGATATGTTCATCGCGAAGGTGGTCGGCGTGGATGTCGACGAGAGATATCTGGATGAAAAAGGTAAGTTCTGTCTGAACGACTCCGATCTTCTGGTCTACTCCCACGGAGAGTATTTCGATCTGGGAGAGAAACTCGGGACCTTCGGTTACAGCGTCAGAAAGAAAAAATAAGCGGAGGTAAGTTCCGCTTAATAGGGTGATCATATGAATATTACTTTGATCGGGATGCCGGGGTCCGGAAAGAGCACCATCGGCGTCCTTTTAGCGAAACGACTCGGGATGGAGTTCGTGGACACGGATCTGCTGATCCAGAAGAGGGAGAAACGGCGGCTGCCGGAGATCATTGCCCGAGAGGGTATCGACCGCTTCCTGGAGATCGAGAACGAGGTCAATGCTTCACTGGAAGTCGAAAATACGATCATCGCGCCGGGCGGCAGCGCCGTCTACGGACGCGAGGCGATGGAGCACTTTCGGGAGATATCGACAGTGGTGTACCTGAAGGTGAGCCTGCGGGAACTGAAGAAACGGCTGGGGGACCTGAAGGCGCGTGGCGTGGTGTGTAAAGAGGGAAAGACGCTCGCGGACGTGCTGAAGGAGCGGGCGCCGCTGTATGAAAAGTACGCGGACCTGACGGTCGTGGAGACGCAGTACGATATCGGCCCGACGGTCGACGAGTTACGCGCGCATTTCGAACCGCTCAGGCAGAATAACGGGGGAGAACCCGAAGTAAAATAGAGAAGATAAAGAAGAGGATGTAAAGATGAACAAAGAAATGATCCGCAAGACCTTGTTGTCGGCGTTAATGGCGATAGTCCTGGCCGGCATCGTATTGCTTTCCTTCGGGAATGCGTTCGCGCAGACGACGAAGAACCTGGCCGACCTGACCGTCGGCGGCAGCTTCACCGCAGTCATGATGCAGGGCTCCGAACCGATGGGGTCGCCGACGACCCTGAACTACGGGGAGGAGATCTATGTTGAGTTTGACTGGGAGTTCCCGAACACCGCGCAGATCGAGGCGGGCGACGTGCTCGAGTATACATTGCCCGCGGCCATCGTTTTTACCGAGACGAAGGGCAACATCATGCAGGGCACGGACCCGGTCGGAAGCTACGAGATAAAGGATAATAAGATCTCCGTGACCTACACCGATGCGAACTTCATCGGAGGAACGAAGCGGAAGAGCAGCCTGACGATCGCCGGAAAGGTGCAGGGCACCGGCGTTTCCGCGACCCAGCGTTCGCAGGTCACCATCGACCTGCCGGCGAATAAGAGCTACGTGCTGGACGTGGTCCCGCCCGCAGCAGAGCCGACCATCGAGATCTCGAAGACCATCACGAATTCGACCAGCCAGGCCGAGCGCGATCAGCACATTTATGACTGCTATATCGATGTAAACCTGTTGGGCGAGCATGTAAACCCGTACTTTGCGGATGATATGTATCCGGGCATGGCGATGTACGGCGACACGATCGACCTGTGCACCGACCCGAACTATGCAAACGCGTACGGCGGCACCTATTCGACAGACATCAACACCGAGAAGACGAGCTTCCGCCTGAACTTGAGCGGAACTTTGGAGAACCGCCACTTCTACATCCACTACCGCATCCAGGTGCAGGATGAGATGTACACAAAGGCGACCGCGGAAGCATTTGCCAAAAACTATCCGAGCCACTATCCGGCGGGCTACGAGGGCCGCATCCCGAACTATGCTTACGCAAAGAGTGAAAAGATGACCGACGCGGTCGGCGCGTGGGCAGACATCTACACCCTCGAGTCTCCCTTCGAAAAATGGGGCAATGACTCCGAGAACAAGCCTGACGAAGGCCTGCTGTGCTGGATGTTCCATATCGCCCAGATGGACAGTTCCGTGCTGAATGCATATATCGTGGACAATGTTCCTTCGAACACGTCACTGATCCAGGACGGTATGCGCATCCGCGGAGGCGCAAACGGTGAGCTCACGCCGATCTCGGACTACCTGACGTTCTCGGAGACGGTCGAAAAAGGACAGAAGAAGGTCAAGATCACATTTACCGATAAATTCCTGAAGGAACTGAAGAAGGGCGCCATGGACATCACCTTCTACACGAAGGTCGAGCGCCAGGACCAGAAGACGGCCATCTACACCAACGGAGCGTCGCTGTTTATCGACGGCGTAAGGGTGGCTGACCGCCAGAACAACATGAAATATACAAAGCCGATGGCTTTGAAGAAAGACCATAATTACACACCGGCGACGGCTCCGAAGGTGAGTTACACGATCACCGTAAATCCGGCGTCGCTGGATCTGGACGCGTCGAGCGACACAGTCACCATGGTGGACGTTTTCGGTTCCGCCCTGGATTTCGTGCCTTCGTCCCTAAAGGTCAATGGCGCAGCTGCGACCGCGGCGATGGCGCCGGCCTTCGATCCGGACGCGCGGAAGCTCACGCTTACGCTGAAGGACCAGACCGCCTACGTGATCACGTACGACGCGACGGTGAACCTCACCGCAGGCTCCGTTTTCGATGGCAAGAATTCGGCCAATGATTGCGAACTTTCGGGCATCGTTTCGGCCAATGACGGCAAGGGATCCGTGATCCCCGGCACTGTATACAAGTCTTCCGCGAGCGCGTCATCGACCGCGAAGGAAGAGTTGATGGTACACATCGTGAAGCACGATGCGAAGTCGACACTGTCCGGTCTGGCGGGAGCGGTATTCGATCTGGAGCGCGTGACGGATGTCGCTTCCGGCAGCGTGAATAAGACTGCGAGCGTGGCGACGGGTATCAAGACGGACGCGAACGGACAGGCTGTGATCAATGACTTGCAGCGCGGCGAGATCTACGTGCTGACCGAGAAGACGGCGCCGAGCGGTTACGAGAAGATCGATACACCGATCGTGTTTGCATTTGCCGATGGAAGCACGGCGATCCCCACGACATTGACCGTGGGAGGTAAGTCGGTGAAGGTCGATGTGCTTGCAGCAACGAAGACCAGCACGACCTACTACGTAGCAAATACAGAGGTGAAGGAACCCGAGACGTCGACGGAAGAAGAAACCACGACCGAGGAAGAGACTACCACTGAGGAAGAGACCACGACCGAAGAGGAAACCACCACGGAGGAAGAAACTACGACAGTAGAAGAAACCACCACAGTGGAAGAAACCACGACAGTAGAAGAAACCACGACAGTAGAAGAGACCACCACAGTAGAGGAAACCACCACGGAAGAGGAAACCACTACCGAGGCGGAGACTGCCACAGAAGCAGATACTACGACGGAGGAAGAGACCACGACTGCAGGGGAGACCACCACCGAGGAGGGAACCACCTCCGTGGCGGAAGGCACAACCGAGGCCGGAACGGCCACGGAGACCGAGATTTCCACCGAGGCCGAGGCCGCTACATTGGCCGGGGAAACGACATCGGCGGGAGACCAGGACGCAGGAACCGCGGTAAAAACCGGTAATCCGGACAGAAGTCTGGTGCTTATGCTTCTACTCATTGTCTCGACGGGAGTCATGATCTTGTGCTCCGACCTTCGGATCCGCAGGAAAAAATAGTGTAAAAACACGCATATAACCGGTATGAGAAGGCGCTAACAAGGAAATGCCCCTTTACAAATCGTATTATTGTGCTATAATATGCCTAAGTAGGTGTAAAAACTGAAACAATGAGGTGTTATATGGATCAATACATCATGAAGGGTCAGGTTCCTCTGTCCGGCGAGGTGTTTATCGCCGGAGCTAAAAACGCTGCTCTCGGTATCGTGGCGGCTGCCATTATGGCGGACGAACCGGTACATGTAGATAATATTCCCGCGATCGGCGATATCCAAGCTTTGATCGCAGGCGTGAAGGAAACCGGAGCCTCCGTAGTTGAAGAAAATAAACATCGCTGGATGATCAACGGCAGCACGCTTCACTCCGTTACCGTCGAGTCCGGTGAATTACAAAAGATACGTGGCGGGTACTATTTGATCGGTGCCCTCCTGGGAAAATGTCATAAAGCAGAGGTCGTAATGCCGGGTGGGTGTAACCTCGGTGCACGTCCTATCGACCAGCACCTGAAGGGCTTCCGTGCCCTCGGCGCGAAGGTTGAGATCCGCAACGGTAAGGTGTATGCCGAGTGCGAACGCTTAGTCGGAAATCATGTTTATTTCGATGTTTCATCGGTCGGAGCGACCATCAACGTGATGCTCGCCGCTTCCCTCGCGGAAGGTAAGACCATTTTGGACAATGCAGCAAAAGAACCGCACGTCGTTGACGTAGCAAACTTCTTAAACAGCATGGGCGCGAAGATCAAAGGCGCAGGTACGGACCTGATCCGTATCGAAGGCGTTCCGAAACTTCACGGCACCGATTATTCCATTATCCCCGACCAGATCGAGGCGGGCACCTTCATGGTGGCTGCAGCTGCGACGCGCGGGGACGTAGTCGTACGAAATGTCATCCCGAAACACTTAGAGTCCATCAGCTCTAAGCTCCGCGAGATCGGATGCGAAGTGGTAGAGGGTGAAGAGGAGGTCCGCGTAGTCGGCACCAACACCATTCAGGCGACGAACATCAAAACACTGCCCTATCCCGGTTTCCCGACCGACATGCAGCCGCAGATCGCGGCTACGCTCGCTCTCGCGACCGGCACCAGCATAATCTCAGAAACCGTTTTTGACGCACGTTTCCGTTATGTAAACGAACTAAACCGCATGGGAGCCTGCATTTCCGTTGAGCGCGATAACGCGATCATCGTCGGACCGCAGCGCCTGACCGGCGCGACCGTTAATGCATCGGATCTTCGCGCGGGCGCCGCTTTGGTGATCGCCGGACTGTGCGCAGAAGGTTATACGACCGTTTGCGATATCGAGCATATCGAGCGTGGATATGAAGATTTCCTCGAGAAACTTCAGTCGCTCGGAGCCGTGATCGAACGGGTAGCGGAGAATGATACACGCGCTAAGACGAAGTTCCGTATGCGCGTTAGCTGATCATATACGGGCAGGATTCGAAATGAGCGGACCCTGTCCGTAATTTTCGTCATAATATGAAGGGGTAAAAAACCAATGGAACGTTATTTATTTACTTCGGAGTCAGTAACGGAAGGACATCCCGATAAGATGTGCGACCAGATCTCCGATGCGATCCTTGATGCGATCCTGGAGCAGGATCCGATGGGACGTGTAGCATGTGAGACTTGCTGTACGACCGGTTTGGTCATGGTCATGGGTGAGATCACAACATCCGCATACGTGGATATTCAGAAGATCGTGCGCGATACAGTCACCGAGATCGGTTACACTCGCGCGAAGTTCGGATTTGATGCTGAGACCTGCGGCGTTCTCACCGCGATCGACGAGCAGTCCGGAGACATCGCCATGGGCGTAAATCAGGCGCTTGAGGCGCGAAATCATGAGATGAGCGACGACGAGATCGAAGCGATCGGCGCCGGCGACCAGGGTCTGATGTTTGGTTATGCGACCGACGAGACTGAGACCTACATGCCGTACCCGATCTATCTGGCACATAAATTAGCGCGTCGTCTGACCTACGTACGTAAGGCGGGCATTCTCCCGTACCTGCGTCCGGATGGTAAGACCCAGGTGACGGTCGAATACGACGAGAACAACCATCCGGTACGCCTGGATGCGATCGTTCTTTCGACCCAGCACGACGAGAACATCGAGCAGGAGCAGATCCACGAGGACATCAAGCGCGAAGTCTTCGATGTGGTGCTCCCCCAGAACATGGTCGATGCGAACACGAAGTTCTTCATCAACCCGACGGGCCGTTTCGTAATCGGCGGACCGCACGGAGACAGCGGTCTGACCGGCCGTAAGATCATCGTAGATACCTACGGCGGATACGCTCGCCACGGCGGCGGCGCATTTTCCGGTAAGGACCCGACGAAGGTGGACCGTTCCGCAGCGTACGCGGCACGTTACGTGGCAAAAAACCTCGTAGCGGCAGGCCTCGCGAAGCGTTGCGAGATCCAGCTCTCCTACGCGATCGGCGTGGCACGCCCGACGTCCATCACGGTCAATACATTCGAGACCGGTGTGATCTCCGATGAGAAGCTCGTTGAGATCATCCGCAAGCACTTCGACCTGCGCCCGGCCGGCATCATCAAGATGCTGGATCTGCGCCGCCCGATCTACAAGCAGACGGCAGCGTATGGACACTTCGGAAGAGACGATCTGGATCTTCCTTGGGAGCGCCTCGACATGGTCGACACATTAAAAGCTTACAAGTAACACATATTGCATACTCAGCAAGGTGAGAAGAGGTTGGGACCTTTATTCACCTTGCTTTTTTTCGATCGAAACCGACCGAGCCAAACGGTTTTGACCGATATATTAAAGACAGCAGAGGGCTTGGAAAATGAAAAGACAATTGAATTCGATGAAGGTGCTTGCGGCGGGACTGACGCTCGCAGGCGTGGTTGCATTATCCGGATGTAAGGGTTCGGAGCCGAAGGAGTCACAGGCGGAGACTACCACGGCCGCTGCAGAGCAGACGACGCAGGGAGAAGCTACGGAGGCGGCCTCCGGGCAGGCAACAGAAGCGCAGACAACGGTGAACGAAACGACCGCGCCGAAGAAACAGGCGTCGAAATCGTTCCTCGACACTTGGCTGACATTAGTCGGAAAGGCCGACCTCTCGGTCTACGAAAACCGCGAGATCATTGACCCCTTGATCGAAGAAGCGAAGAAGATATTTGAAGATCCGGACGCGACCCAGGAGGATGTCGACCGCGTGGCTTATGGCCTGCGCGACACCTTTAAACTCCTGAATGACGGAAGCAACCTTCCGCGTCCGCAGGACACCGTCGCAAACGCGGGCATGCCCGATCCGTACATATTCGCGGATGGGACCGTGATGACGAGCCTGGATACATGGGCGGACCGTCAGAAAGAGATCGCCACGATGTACCAGTACTATATGTACGGGTATTGGCGTGACGGGTCCGACGAGAAATTGACCTATGAATATAATGCGGCGAGCGGGAAGTTGACGGTCCATGTGGAGCGCGTCAGCACCGGCGCGAAGGCTTCTTTTACGGCGACCGTGAAGAAGCCCGCGGAGACGATCGCAGCGCCCGAAGGCGGCTACCCCGTCATCGTCGGGATGCATTCGTATATCAGCGAAAATACCGCGACCGACGGCGGCTATGCGACGATCACGCTCGACATGCCGACCGCCATCGCATCCGACGACCTGTTGCATAAGGGCGCGTTCTACGACCTGTATCCGTACGGCGGAAACTGGAAGGAGCAGACCGGCGTCCTGATGGCGTGGAGCTGGGGATGCTCGAAGATCCTCGATGCACTGGAAGCAGGGCTCGCGGAAGAAACGAATATCAGTCCGGTCAATACGATCGTGACCGGTGTGTCCCGCTATGGTAAGGCGACCGCAGTCTGCGGTGCTTTCGAGAAGCGGTTTAAGATGGTCGCCCCGTCCTGCTCGGGTGCCGGCGGCCTGGCGCTGTATCGCTACGAGTCGAAGGGGAAGACCTACGACTTTACGTCGAAAGGCGTGGAGAACCCTTACACTTATGGTGCGAACGAGCCCATCAGCAGCCTGCAGTCCGCTGCGGAGCGCGGCTGGTTCAACGAAGCATTTTCCAATTTCGGAACCCCGGAGAAGATGCCGGTGGAGCAGTACATGTTGCCTGCGGTCGCGGCGGATCCGGACCGTTACTATTTCATCATCGGCTCCTGCATCAGCGAAGACTGGGTCAATGCTCCTTCCATGTGGGCGTGCTACCTCGGCGCGAAGAGTATCTATGACACCTTAGGCCTGTCCGACCATCTGGCGATCAACATCCATAAGGAAGGACATGCGGTCATCGACGAAGATGTCGAATATATGATGCAGTACTTCAACTACCATGTGTACGGGATCGAGCCGACCATGGACCTGAGTCTGCTTCAGACGTCCGTATTTGCCGAGCCGGCAAATGCAGACCCGGCCTGGGACGAAATGTTCACCGGCTGGACGAAATTTGAATGATGCCCTGCCTTAGGGCATACGAAAGGTATAAAAATGGCTAAATCAAAAGAGATCAAAACGAACGCGATGCGCATCCTGGAGCGGATGAAGATCGCATATACCGAGCTCTCCTACGAGCCCGAGGGAGAGTTTGAGGATGGGATCCACACCGCGGATATGCTCGGCCTGCCGCACGAAAAAGTATACAAAACGCTGGTCTGCCGGAGCAGCGCGAAGGACTTCTTCGTGTTCGTCATCCCGATCGAGGCGGAACTGGACCTGAAGGCCGCGGCGGCCTGCGTGGGCGTGAAGAGCGTGGAGATGATCCACGTGAAGGAGATAAAGGACATCACCGGCTATGTGCGCGGCGGATGCACCTCGATCGGCATGAAGAAGAACTATCCGACCGTGATCGACGAGAGCGCGCAGGCGCTGCCCGACATGTACGTGAGCGCGGGCCGCATCGGCGCCCAGATCAACCTCAAACCCGACGATCTGGCGAAAGCGGCAGGAGCGAAGTTCGCGGCGATTATAAGAAAATAAAACAATGGTTTGCTTGCAAACCTTCCCCCTATCTTACACCGGGAGGTAAATGATATGGCAGCAGAACTTGAATTTGATGTAACCGAAAACATTCGGCAGGTCATGGAACAGGCACTTCCGAAGGAGGTGGCACTGCCGAAGAATGTGGCGCAGACGACCGTACAGGCGTTCATCAGCAATCCATCGGTCGACGCGATCAAAGGGCCGTTTGCGGCGCTCATGCAAGGCGTGAAGAGCTTTCTGGGCGGCTTCCTCGGCATGTTCAAAAGCAAGAAGGCATTCATCGCGGCGGTGGTGCTCGTCATCAACTGGATCGTGCTATCGATCCTGGAGAGTAAGGGGATCGACCCCGCGCCGGTAAAGATCCTGTCCTGGGCCACCTTCGGAGGCGGCGTAGGCGATCGTACCGCGCTCGGGATCCTGGGCAATATCGCCGGCCGCAGCGTGGTCGCGACCATGATCATTTCCCTGTTTCAGGGGGGCCCGAAGCAGTTTGTAAGCGGCCTGAAGCAGATGTTCTCGAAGAAGATCTCAGAGACCGCCATCGGTCTGGTCCCGCAGGAACTGAAGGATGGCGTATCTTCCGTGCGCGCAGCTTCCATGCAGGCGAAACAGACCGTGGACCAGGCGAAGCAGAACGTGGATCAGGCGGTCGCAAAAGCTAAGAATGAAGTAAATAAAGCAAAAGATATTAAGAAGAGCGGAAACCTCACGTGGTTCATTATGGGCGTGGGGCTTTCGCTCATGCTGTATGAATTCTTCACCGGCGCGCCTTCACTTACGAAATCTATGGCGGGCATCTCCGGCGCCTTCGTCGCCGTGGCTGCCCTGGGTAAGAAAAACGGGTGGATCCGCACCATGGCACAGGCATTTACCGCGAAGAAGACCGAGGGGATCCGGAAGCTGAACGAGGCCGGAACGAAGCGGTTGATGGCCGGCATCACGGCCGGATTTGCCGCGGCGGTCCCGCTGTCCGCCCTTCCCATCGCGGACGATGAGGTCTGGATGCACCTGCACATGATCCTCGGTATCGCCCTGGTGTTGCTCGCATTGATCGTGGCAGCATGGAAGGACTTCAGCCCAGCCACGCTCTGGTTCATCTTCTTCGGAGCCGCGCTGATCGCAGTGATCGGCTTCTTCGGTTCCCGTTTCGTGGAGCCCGTGGAGCAGGAGAAGAAACCGCAGTCCGCGAAGACGGGCAGCAAACCGGTCGAGCCGGAGGGCGCTTCCTACGGAAAGGGCAATGAGTCGGACCTCTATGTAGCGGAGGATGGCCGGGTCGCATTTTACGATCTGGGTAAGAACTTCGTCTGCATGGTTTCGCCACTGAATGGTTTCTCGCTGGATCGGGAGGATTCCCGTCCCTCGAATATCGAGTATATTCTGGACAGTGACGCGGATGTCGGATACAACGTATGGTGCATTGGAGACAATACGAAAAAAGGCTTAAACGGAAAGATGGAGGCAGACTATCCGGACTATGTTTTGGAACGAACGTCGTTGGGATACGTGGCCGGAGGCACCCGTGAGATCTTTAAAGGTCACGAAACTTATACATCGGATTACAGAGGTGCGGTGGAGAATTGGTTCCTGTTTATCCCGTATCAACATACCGACTCCAAGACAGGGGAAACGTATACAGAAGCATTGACCGTGCAGTTTGAAGATACACTGGCGGAAACCGTAAGCAAATGGACCGATGAGCAGTGGCAAAAAGCGGCCCAGATGATCTTCGGACAGTAGAAAGGAGGCGGTCGTATGAAGAAAACTCGCAGACTTCAAAGAGCCATTCGTTTTTGGACAGCGATCCTGATCGGCGTTCTGTTCGTTGCGGCGCCGCTTCTTTGCCTCTCCCCGGATGTGGTCCATGCCGAAGAAGAAACGAAGGCAGAGGCTCCCCGTGAGGGAAAGGCCGTCCAGGTGGTAGACGGAAGCAGAAAGACGAATTCCCCCTTCTACATCAAATATCATGTGTCCGGTGGCCGGGATTTTACGTTTCATTATAACGACAGTTCGTGGCTCGGGAATTCCTGGACATCGGATGTCACCGCTTCCGCAGGGGAAAATGTCACACTGAACTATGAGGCTTCCATGCCCACGGTAGATATGGTCGTGGCGACCTGTTGGAGCTGGATGTATGACGACCGGGATCCGACAAAAGGTCCGTTTAAGGAGTCCGACATGGATGTGGGGACCTATGATTTCCAGGCATATGTCGTGACGGCTATCCGCTACTATGATAAGGACGGAGAGGTGATCGATGAAAAGGAGGAGACCAAAGATCTGGCCAGCTTCGGCGCGGTCGATTCCGGATCTTTCAGCATCAACATCAAACCCGGGACGAAAAGCGTAACCGTCAGCATCGGTTCGTATTTTAAAGTAAAAAACAGAAAGAATCCCAACTCCGGACTTCAGTATGATAACTTCGCATCCTACGTCGGATACAGTCTGTACGTTGATGTGAAGGCGGAAGCGGCGGGTATAACGGATATCATTTTCTCCGACGCGGATGAAAAACCGGGCGAAGTCGATGGTGGCGAGATCGATGACGAGATCGTTGCCCCGACCGGCGAGCATAAGTCCGAGGAAAAAGACGACGATAAGGGCGGTAAGAAGCCGTCTGTACCGCTGATCCCCACAGCGATTTCGATCGGAGGAGCGGGCATCGTAGGCGCGACGGTCGGAGCGATCGCCGGTTCCGGCGGTGGCGGCGGGGCCGGTGGAGCAGCGGGAGGCGCAGGAGCTTCCGGCGGCGGAACGGCAGGCGCGGGCGGAAATGGACCGATCGGAGCACCGGAGGGTGCAGGAGCCGCGGGTGGTTCTGCCGGTGGTTCCGGAGCCGAGGGCCAGAATAAGCCCGACCGCAACGAGACCGACGAAGAGAAAAAGAAGAAGTACAAACTGAAGATCTATAAGGACTTCGGAAACATCATTATCCCGGGTGCATCGCCCGTGATCGTGTACGCGCGCGTGGTCGAAGTATCGCCGCAGGGCACGGAGACCGATCGTCCGGATCTTTCGAAGAACATAAGGATATTCTCCCCGGATAATATCCTGGGCATCCAGGAGCAGGAGGCGCTCGCCGGAACGTATAAGGCCGCGCGTGCCTGGGTCCAGGATCCGAACACGCAGGAGAAAGAAGCCGAGATCGCGTTCCAGTACCGCGGAAAGGGAGGCTCCTTCACTAACCGGATGAAGTTCGTCCTCGCTGTGCCGGAGATCGTTTTCGACCAGCCGAACATCACGCTCCCGCTGGGATTTAAGGGCGAGATTAAGCCGTATTTCATAGTCCTCGGCATGAATGCAGAGGGTCTGAAGGTCAATGCCTCCGTCAAACCGGAGGATGCGTACGAGGTTTCCGTTGAGCCCATTGAGGCAGATTTCGGAACCAACCTGGCCCGCGCATATTACGCGGTGATCAAAGAAAAAGAGAAGGCGGATCCGATGGATGACCGCCCGGCGGCTGCCATCGACAACTACACATTGACCGTGCGCGCAGAACAGACGGACGGCCGATACCTCGAGGAACAGCTGTACATTGGCCGCCTGAAGGAAGGTATCTCGATCGCAGTAGATAAGATCGACTGCTGTCTGATCCCGACCGACGAAGGAAAGACGAAGCCGTTCACCCAGCGGCAGAAGACCGATTATAAGATCGCGAAGACGGTCACGACGGTCCGCGTGCTGGAGTGTGATAAAGAGAACGAGAAGGTCCATGTTTACGCGCCGCTGCTGACCGGCTTTTCGGTCCATGCGGTACGCGAAGAGGACGAGGAGATCGTAAAGGCGCTCGGTATAGCCCTGGATGCGGGGGAAAGCGAGCCGGAGATCCTGAAGGACGGCTCCCTGGTCGTTACGCTGCAGTGCTCGAAGGCGGTGCTGGACGCGCCGCGTCGGATCCAGGCCGTGGTCACGGTGAAAGGATGCGTGGAAGACCGGGAATACGAGTGCTCGAAGGAAGTCCTGCTGCTGAGTCAGCCCAGCCGTTACAACGAGTACGGCATGCTCAGCGCGGAGGACCGCGAGAAGGATCAGCGTCTGCGCGAAGGTCTGGAGACCCTGCGTGGCCATATTTGGGATAACTACATGCAGAACCTCGGACCGGTCTACCGATTGGCGGGCGAACAGCTCTATGGTTATGACGAAGAGTACGGTTTCGACGAAGAGACGGTATTCTACCTGGTTGAAGTTTACAACGGTTTCCTGCGAGGAGACATCGTCGGCGCGAACGCTACACCGACGCCGGACATGAGTATCGGCGAGTGTATTTGGTGCTTCTACGCCGAGATGGCAAAATCGGCCAATGAGATCGAAGAAAGCGCCGGCCTGAGCGGGCGTCTGGCTCTGGGCTTCCTGACCGTCGGGCTTTCGGAAGTGGCATTCTGGACCATGGATTTCCTCCGGGTTCCGTATAATATGCAGCAGGCCATGGAAAACGGCGAAGAAAGCGTTGCAGGAGTCATGTGGGCCGGAGCGAAACCGTTTGTTTTCGCCTATGCCGGAGAGAAGGTACTGGGCTGGCTCGCAGGCAAGGCCTGGGGTAAATTGACCGCGAAGTTCCCGTCACTCGTAAGTCTCGAGAAAGCCTACCTCAATTACGCGGCGAAGATCCAAGGCTTCAATCAAAAGTTCTCGCTCGGTAAGGGACCGAAGGCGACCGTCGGCACGAATGGCCGCGGACAGGTCGAAAATCCCGCGCACGCGAAAGATAACTTCAACAGTTCCAAGAGTTCGAGCGGAGCGCAGAAGGCTGCGACCGAGATGGGCAACCTGCGCGCGAAGGCCGAAAACAACGTCGACCGCCTGCTTCGCAAGACGCGTCAGAGCGGCAAGGCGTCGCAGTTGTCCGACGAGTTTGTGAAGGCCAGCCGCGAGGGCCTCGAGCTGGTGAAGGATCTCGAACGGGCATACAACCAGAATAAACTCTACCCCAGCGCGGAGAATGCCGCGAAACTGGAGGCGATGTATAAAGAGGTCCGCGCAAACTATTACGCGAAACAGCAGCTGAAGGACCTGCACGATTTATACGCGACGGAACTTCGTATGAAGTACAACGAGTATTGGGGCGGTAAGGACACCGCGATCAAAGCCGGGGCCACGAAGCGCATTTCCGGTAAAACGGGTATCCCCGAGAAGGATATCTATTTCAAGAGCGTGTCGGGCAATGCCGAACTTAAGCTGAAGACCGGCCGGACCAGCGCCGTGGATACGGACCTGACCGGCTACCAGAAGCGAGGCTCGATGGGCGACATCGAGATCCGGGATACCGTGCAGGCGAACGAAGTAGCATTTGAGGTGCACGAGCAGATCACGGGTCAGAAGACGACCGATATCAACGTCGCGTTGGAAACCTGCCGTAAATACGATTATACCGTCGTAGCAGGCGCAAACCAGCATGCGGCGGAGAAATACCTGCAGGTAGAGCGATTGCTCACTCCTGAGGGTCACAAGCTCAAATTGGAGTATGCGGAGTGGAATGCCCAGGTAACGACGCACAAAGTTCAGATGCATATCGACGAGGCGAAAGCCGCCCTGGCAGAAGCAGCGAAACATCCGCCGGGAAGCAAGGCGCAGAAAGACCTGCTCGATAAGGCCTGCAACGAGTATTTTGAAGGCTTCCGGAATGGTTGTAAGCAGAGCAACCGAACCTCCCTTCCTCGTAATAAGGAGCTGATGATCGAGGGTAATCCGAACGCCATCACCGAGGACGAGATGACCATGCACGCGCTGATCGAGCGCGCGATCAAAGGCCCGCAGGACGGCCACATCGGCTGTGACATGGGCGATGTCTACAACGTTTTGGACGACATGGGCTACGGAGCCGAAGGCTACGCAAAAGCGACCGGCGACATGGTACTGAAGACCGCCGGCGGAAAGTAAAAGATATAATGCTTCTTAATGTGCGGGGCGTCTTTGCGAGATGCCCCGCACTATTTATGAACCACGGATAGGGCTTTAGATTTTCCCTTTTGAGCAACACGACATAGGAAGCGTCTTCTGTAACGTATGTCGTAAATATGTAGCCATAGAGGAGAGGATTACGACATAGGAGGCGGTGATGTTGTTCATGTCGTAAATGGGAAGCAAGAGAGGAGAGAATTACGACAGAGGATCCGGTGAAAATGTATGTGTCGTAAATGAAAACAAAAAAAGAACGCAACACGACATGAGGGATGTTGGTTTCGGAAATGTCGTAAAGAGGAAACCAATAAACCCGGGGCCTTGGGATGCATCTCCCAAGGCCCCGGGTGCAATATTATATAAATATCAAGACAGAGTCCTACTTTATTCTTCGATCGGGAAGTATACCTGGTAGCGTTCGTAGCCGATCTGATACAGCGGCACGAAGCGGATGCCGGGATCCTGGCCGCGGGTCTTGAAGGTCATCTTCCACATGCCCCACTCGCGCTCGCAGTCGTGGACCAGCAGGGTCTCAGGCGCCGCGCCCTTCGTGTGCAACAGACGTTCAGCATTCGTGAGTCCGGCGAGTACGATGGGTCCGTAGGAGAATGCGACCATGTCGTCGGTGCCGGGCAGGAGCGTCGTGCGGATACGCAGCGGAAGCTCGATGCGGACCTCGTCGCCGTTATCCCATGTGCGGTCAATGCGTACGAACCGGCCGGGGATGAGAGCGGCATTGATCGGAATACCATTGACCAGGATGCGCGCCGACGGCTCGTTTCCGACCCACTCGGGAACACGCAGGTTCAGCGCAAACTGCACGCTGCCTTCGGTCTCCACGCGGAAGCACTCCGCCAGACAGTCGGGCTGGTGGAGGTAGATGTGGGCCTCCTCGCGCACCGTCTGCGCGGACGAATCGGTCGACGAGAAATGGTAGCTTCCGTTCAGGGCATCGCGCCACTGGCGGATCTTCACCGCGCCGCCGTTCTCCAGTTCAAAAGCAGCCTGTGAAGCGAAATACAGGCCGGCGTAGATATCGTTTCCGTCCTGATAATACAGGAAACGGTTGTGCGCCGCATTGGCCTGGACCAGGGTGCCGTGGCAGCAGAAGAAATCCTGCGTTTTCGAGCCCCAGCCCTTGCGTCCGCCGCCGTAGAGCGGCAGGAAATATGTGATCAGGCCCTCCTCGGGGAACTCCGGCGTCTGGCCGTTCGAGTGGCCGCCGCGGAAATGCCCCTGCGCCAGGATGCCGTTGTACAGGTTGCGCTCGATGTAGTCGAGGTACTTCGCGTCGCCGGTGAGCTTAAACAGCCCGTCCGCCAACCGCATCATGTTGTAGACCGTGCAGTGCTCCTGGTTCTTCTCGCCCAGGCGCGCCGCCATGGACCGCATGGGCGTCCAGATCTCGCCGAGCGTCTGCCCGCCGGTCACGAAGCTGCCGCGGTCGGTGACCGCGCACTTCCAGTACGCGAGGGCAATGTCGCGATAGCGCTCGATGCCTGTGGCCTCGTAGACACGCAGTGCGCCGATCGCCTCGGGGATGGTCGTGTTGGCATGCATATTCGTCAGCACGTCGACGCCCGCGAGGAGCGGGTCGAACAGGCGATGCCGGTCGTAGCGGTCGATCAACGTCAGGTACATTTCATCCTTTGTGAATTCATAGAGGTCCGCCCAGATCTCCAGCATGCCGCCGGTCTCGAAGTCCAGCAGATCGTCGAGCTGCTTGCGGCTCATATCGTTTGTGAAGTCGTAGAACCACTTGGCAAATGCTTCAGCGACCTCCAGAGCCTGCGCATTGCCCGCGTAGCGGTACATATCCATCAGGCCCATAAAAAGCTTGTGTACGTTGTAATGCGGCGCCCAGACGGCCTTTCCGCGCGCGATCCAGTGGAAATACTTCTCCGGGATGGCTGCGACCCAGGATCCGCCGTTCTCGACCTGGCAGTGCTTAAGCTCGCCCACGATGAAGTTCGCCTTCGCCAGGAGCTCCTCGTCGCCGCTCTCCGCATAGTGGATCGCCGCCGCGCTCAGGAAGTGGCCCAGGAAATGTCCGCGCAACTGGCAGGACGGATCTTCCCAACCGCCGTGCGCCATGGCCTTGCTGCCGAAGTTCTGGTGCAGGCCCGCCTCCTGGTAGTAGTTCTGCAGGAGGGCCGCGTCGGTCAGCTCCTTCAGATATTCGGTATTACATCTCTCTTTCGATAACAACTCGCCGTCCATCAGAACGACGTCTCTTCCGCTTAATTCTTTCATGGGAAAACCCTCCTTAAGACAGTCGCAGATCGTGGTTGCAATCCGCCCTTACCTATAGTATAATCGGAAATATAGAAACATAAATGCAAGATATGCCGAAATACCTATAAAATATTCCGATTTGAAGGGAGGGATGAAAGATGATGGATGCCCGCGTGCATTTGCCGCTGGATACACTGCCGCTGGTCAGCCTGAGCGACGACCTGTGGACCGAAGAAGGTTTCGTTCACCCGAACCGTGTCATGGACGTGAACGTGTTGCTTTACGTCCGGAAGGGCGAGTTCGAGATCTACGAAGAGGGCGAATGCTACCGCGTGCCGGAGGGCTCCGTCTTCTTCCTGAAGCAGGGACTGCACCACTGGGGGCGGAAGCATTGCCCGCGCGGGACCCGCTGGTTCTTCGTGCATTTTTCGCTGCCGCAGGGGGAGGATCTTGGCGAAGAGGCTCGAAGCGCTGAGGATTTTGCCTACACAGAAGGTTCCGATCCCGCGGTCAATGCGGCGCCGAAGAAGTACATTTGCCTCCCGAAACTGGTGAAACTGCCGCCGAAGGGGATGCTCGTGTCTCGTTTCGAGTCGCTTCTGGCCATGTATCGAAGCAATGATCCGCAGGAGCGGGCGTATATGAATGCCTTCCTCTACCGGTTGCTGCTCGATATCCACTATGAGGCGGAGGAGACGCGCCCGGTGGCGTCGCATGCCCTGCGGATACGCCAGCTGAAGCATCTGCTGGAGGCGCTGGCGCAGTCGCCGTTCTCCGCGCGGGTGATCGAAGAACGCATGGGGCTCTCCTACAAGCACCTCTCCGCGTGCTTCAAAGAGGAGACCGGGATGACCCTGCAGGCCTACCACACCCAAGTGCGCATGGAGCAGGCCGCCCGCCTGCTGCGTCTCGGAGACCTGTCCGTTCGCGAGGTCAGCGAACGCCTCGGCTTCACCGAGCCATTCTACTTCACGACCGTCTTCAAAAAGCAGATGGGATGCTCCCCCAGCGAATACCGTAAGGGAGCCGTACGAATCTGAGCCGTTTCGTAAGAAAAAAGCATTCGATCTACATAAAATAGTTGTAAAAAAGTAAGATTTTTGGGGTATCATTTTGCCTGGCTTTGTATATAATTAGAATAGAGGTATAACACATCCTGATGTTTCAGGAGTAGATCATATGCATATGGAAATAAGGAGGGGTAAGAAGTGGAAGAAAAGAAGAAGGATAGGGCGATCGTCGGAATACGATTGATCTTTTTGGGGTTACTGTTTCAGTTGTTTGATTTCGTTCTGGTGGATGAGGCTGCGAGTTTTGATATTATACCGGATCTGTTTGGATGGATCCTTATCGTCATCGCATTATATCTTACGTCCGGCTATCGATCCGGCCGTCCGATGCTGTTGCCGGTAGCCGTGATCATGTTGTTGGGCGAGATCCTGATAGATATTCAGGGCCTTCGAGGGGAATTGGGATATTCGGATATGTTTGTCCCGCAGGCGATCCTGGGGTGGTTCTCGATCCTCTTTGACTGGATGCTGTTTGGCTATATGAAGAGCATTGCCGATGCGCACCAGAAACCGGAGCGTTCCAAATCCATCGGAAAGGCGAAGATATACTACCTGACGGTTCGTTGCATCGGGTATGTGATATGTCTCTTCGGAGGCGAAGATGCATCGGAGGCATTGCTTGTTATACTTCTGATCGCCTCAGCGATCGGGGTAATAGGACTGCTGTATCAGTTGTTGGCATTGTCCAGAACGATCCGAAAGAATCTAACGCCGGGCCGTGGCGGCCGGATGGCGGATCTGTCCCTATCGATCCTCTTGTGTTTCATTTTCGTGATCGGCATGAAGCATACGACGGAAGGCTTCGGACCGGATGTTTCGGAAGATCGAATGCAAAGCATAAACGCAGGGATAGACCTGTTGCCCTCGGGGATCGAGTGGAAAGACCGGGTAGTAGTTGAAGTAAAAAACGATGCAGGGGAGAAACTTGGAGCTCTGGTATTTGATATCGGTCTGGAGAGGATAGCGAACGAAGATCTTTATCGCGTAGTGTACAGAGCTTTCATGGAGCCGAACTCAAAGATGATCCAGACGAAATCGGGTAAAGACGCTTACGGATATAGTGAGTACCTGTCTGTTCAGATGCAGGTGCCGGATTTGTGGTCTTATTCACCGAAAAACTACCCTTCCAGTGTAAGCAGCACTTTCTCCGGCCGGGTGAATATGCGGAAAATGCCGTCCGTAGCATTGTTTGTTGACTCAGGCCATAAAGATATCGATACTTGGTTTACAGGTTTTTCACCCGATAATGAGTACCGAGTGGAATATGACTATGAGCCGAGAGTATGGAATCCGTTTGGTGATAACCGTATGGTCGCCGGAACGACGGAGCAGACAGGCTACGTGTGTTTCCGTTCTTCCGAAGATGAGGTGACAATCCCGGTAGAACTGGTCGTACGTTTCGGAACAGCAGGAAACAGTGAGAGATCTCCGTGGTCCATTAAACGTGGAGAGATTTTTGAAAAGACATATACACAAACGTTTACATTTAAATTGAAAGGCGCTGAATAGAAATAAGGACTATGATGGTATAACAGAAAAAAGTAAAGGAGGATGTACTTATGCGTTGTAAAGCATGTGGAGCTGAGATCCCCGAAGGGATGAGTGTATGTCTCGAGTGCGGAGTGATCCCGGATAATACCGTGGAAACACGAAGAAACTCGTACACACAGGGGCAGAGAGATAAAGAAGTCACCTTCGTAACCGATGAGTCATCGGGATGGCTGGGAAACCCCCTCGTATGGTTTACCCGCTTACAGGGGCTTCAGCTGATCATTTATGCATACCAATGTATCACAGCCGGTGTGTTGTTTTACTACCTGAACCATCCGAACCTTCTGTTTTCCCGGTCCGGAGTCAGAGTCGTTGATTTCCTGGAAAAATCAGCTAACAACGTCAGCTGGATACTGATCGTCATTATGCTCCTGAGTGTGGTCACGCTCTTATTATTGAACAGCTACGGCAGTGGTTTCTGGCAAGCAGGCTTAGTCCTGGCCGGGCTCGCGGTCGCGAATATCGCCACGGAAAAGGTGACGGACCTGAATACACATTTGATCATACAGGGGGTCACCATCGTTCTCGAGATCGCGTATGCGGTAGTGCTCTTCAAACAGTTGAGCCGGCTCACCGGATCCTTAGATCCCGAAGTTTCCGCATATTGGGATCGCCTTCTGGCTTTGTGGGTCTACGCCTATATCGCAGCAGGCGCGTTGGGATTTTATATGGCGCTCTGGGTAAAAACCCTTAAGCAAATGGAGATCTGCATCGCGATCGCATATATGCTGGTATTCGCCATCGGATATCCCGTATATAAACATCTGGGAAAAACGTGCCGCCTGATGAAGAATTAAATTTGGAGAAGAGAAAGAATGATATCGTTAAGACCGGTCACGGCAGATAATATCGATGAGGTCCTGGCACTGCGGGTGCGGGATGACCAGACGGCGTTCGTCTCCACGACCGCCGAGTCCCTGGCCCAGGCCTACGTGTACTTTGCGACGGCATTTCCATTTGCCGTATACGATGAGGAGACGCTCGTCGGCTTCATCATGATGGGGTACTACGAAGCAAAACAATACTACACCCTGTGGAAGTTTCTGATCGATCAGGCATACCAACACAAAGGGTACGGGCGCGAAGCCCTGAAGCAGGGCATAGCCTACATGAAGGAGAGATTCCACATTACGGAGATCTACACAGGTGTCCATCCGGACAATGCGGTGGCGAAGCGTCTGTATGCGTCGGTCGGCTTTGTGAGCACGGGCTTCCATGAATTTGGCATGGAAGAACTTCGGGCAGAAGTTTGACGGAAATAGCACGGGATATGTAGTTTACAAAAAAGCGAATTTATGGAATAATATACCCAGGTGGTTTTCCGCCCGGGTATATTTAATTGAATAAGATTTTAGTATTTGATTGGAGGAGTTTATGGGTAGATTTGAACACAGAAAAGCAACGGTGAAAGTACAGCTGAAAGACGCTGCGGGACAGCCGATCAAAAACACACCGATCCGTGCGGAGCAGAAGACGCATAAGTTTCTGTTCGGTTGCGGAGCATTTGACACGATGGGCGTGGTAATGCCCGACGATATGCCGATGTTTCCCGGAGCAGATCCGGAGATGATGAAGAGGATGAAGGCGAGCTCCATCGAGCGAATGGAGAAGTTCATCAAGCTCTTCAACTACGGCACGATCCCGTTCTATTGGGGCGGCTACGAGCGTAAGGAAGGCGAGCCGAACCAGAAGATGACCATGGCGCAGGCACAGTGGCTGAAGGACCACGGCATCACCGTGAAGGGACATCCGCTTTGCTGGCACACCGTTTGCGCAGACTGGCTGATGAATTATTCCAACGAGGAGATCCTGAAGAAGCAGCTGGCGCGTATCCATCGTGAAGTCAGCGCGTATAAGGGCCTCGTCGACATGTGGGATGTGATCAACGAAGTCGTGATCATGCCCGTGTTTGATAAATATGATAATGCGATCACACGTATCTGCAAGGAGTACGGACGTTTCAAACTGGTGAAGGAAGTCTTTGAGGCGGCGCATGCGGATAACCCGAACGCGACACTCCTGATCAATGATTTCAATACTTCGCAGTCTTACGAGATCCTCGTAGAAGGACTGCTGGAGATGGGAGTTCCGATCTCCGCGATCGGTATTCAGAGCCATCAGCACCAGGGCTACTGGGGCCTCGAGAAGCTCCACACCGTACTCGAGCGTTTCGAGCACTTCGGTCTGCCGATCCATTTTACCGAGAACACACTGATTTCCGGTGAGATCATGCCGGCTTACATCGAGGACCTGAACGACTGGCAGGTCGATGAGTGGCCGTCGACGCCGGAGGGCCTGGAGCGCCAGGCACGCGAGGCTTCGGAGATGTACACCGAGCTGTTCGCGCACCCGCTGGTCGAAGCGATCACCACGTGGGATCTTACCGACGGAAAATGGCTGAAAGCACCTTCGGGCGTGCTTACGGTAGATAATAAAGAGAAACCGGTCTATGACGCGCTCATGGGGCTGATCCACGGCGAATGGGAGACGAAGGATACCTTCGTGACCGACGAAAACGGCGTGGCGACCATCACCGGTTTTAAGGGCGAGTACGACCTCACCGTGAATGGAAAGACCGTTCGTGTCAGCGTTCTGGAAGACTCTGACGCGATCGTTGAAAAAATAATTTAAATATCGGTCCGGAGCATTTCGGATCGGGAGGAACGATGCACAAAGAATTTTTGATGGGAAATGCGGCGATCGCCCTCGGTGCGATCGCGGCAGGAGTGAATGTGGTCTCGGGTTACCCGGGAACGCCCTCCACGGAGGTTTTGGAAACGGTGGCTGCACATCGCCCCGAGCAGGTCTACGTGGAATGGTCGGTAAATGAAAAGGCCGGCATGGAGCTGGCGGCCGGCGCCGCCTACACGGGCGCGAACGCGCTGGTGACCATGAAGCAGGTCGGCTTAAACGTGGCTTCGGATCCGCTGATGAGCCTGGCGTACGTCGGGATCGAAGGCGGCATGGTCGTGATGGTGGCGGATGATCCCGGCCCCATTTCGTCCCAGACGGAGCAGGACACCCGCCGCTTCGCGGCATTTTCCAAACTCCCCTGTTTCGACCCGACTTCCGTGCAGGAAGCGTACGAGATGATCCAGGAAGCATTTGCCTGCTCACGCAAGTATAAAACGCCGGTCTTCTTCCGGCCGACGACCCGTATCTGCCACGCCTACGCGTCCATCGACGTGAAGGATCCGTCGGAGTACCTGGAAAACAAACCGGAAGGTTTCGTAAAAGACAGCAGCCGCTGGGTCATTTTCCCCAGGCTGTCCCTGGCGAACCATAAGAAGATCGAAGAGCGAAACGAGATGCTCACCGATGTTTTCTCCGACAGCACGGCCAATGCATCCCTGCGCGGTGCTTTCGGCAGCAGCCTCGGCATCGCGGCCGGCGGCATCGGTTACGCTTATGCCAGCGAGGCGTTGGAGACGCTGGATAAAGAAGTGCGCCCTTCCGTCCTGAAGGTCGGTACGCCCTTTCCTTTTCCGGAGAAGCTCGCGGTGGACTTTTTGAAGTCCGTGGACCGCGTCCTGGTGGTGGAAGAGCTGGATCCCGTGATCGAGGATGCATTGACCTTCCTCTGCGGTAAATATCATTTGGAGACCCAAGTTTTAGGAAAGCGGTCCCATCACATGCCCTACGCGGGCGAATATACGGTCGACCTGGTGAAAGCCGCGGTCGATGCATTCGTCGGAATCGAGACGGAACCGAAAACGGAGGCTCTGCCCGAGCCGCCCGCGCTTCCGGTCCGCCCGCCCGTGCTGTGCGCGGGCTGCCCGCACCGCGCGTCCTTCTACGCGGTGAAGCAGGCCATGAAAGGCAAGAAAACGATCTTCTGCGGCGATATCGGATGCTACACGCTCGGTAATGCCATGCCGCTGGATATGTGCGATACCTGCCTCTGCATGGGCGCCGGGATATCCATAGCCCAGGGTGTATGGCACGTGGAGCCGGACACTTCCTGCTTCGCGTTCGTGGGTGACTCCACCTTCTTCGCATCGGCCATCACGGGCATCGTAAATGCAGTATACAATCAGGCGGAATTGACCGTCGTGATCTTAGATAATTCAACCACCGCCATGACGGGTCACCAGCCGCACCCCGGCACCGGAAAGACCATGATGGGCGAGGTGGTGTCGAAAGTCAGCATCGAAGGCATCCTGCGAGGGATCGGGCTCTCCTTCGTGGAGACGGTGGATCCGCTCGACCAGACGGCGGCTGTGGACGTGATCCGCAGGGCGTCGCAGGAGCACGGCGTGAAGGCCGTTATCTTCCGCTCGCCTTGCGTGGCTCTCATGAAGGAACCGAAGACCGTATTCGGCGGGCCGGCGGTGATCGATCCGGAGAAATGCATCGGCTGCAAGCGGTGCATCCGCGAGATCGGCTGCCCGGCGATCGTGACGCAGGACGGCCGCGTGACGATCGATGCATCCCTGTGTAACGGGTGCGGACTCTGCGCGGGCCTGTGTCCCGTTCATGCGATCGGTCCGGGAAATGGAGGTGCCGAATAATGGATGCTATTCAGAAAAACCTGGTTTTATGCGGCGTGGGCGGTCAGGGTACCGTGCTCGCGTCGAAGTTGCTCGCGGCGGCTGCCATGGAAAAAGGCCTCACGGTCATGAGTGCGGAGACCATCGGTATGGCACAGCGCGGGGGCAATGTTTTCAGTAATATCCGCATCGGACAGGGGCTGCATGCGCCCATGATTCGCAAAGGCGAGGCGGACCTGATCCTGGGCTTCGAGCCGGGTGAGACCGTCCGCATGCTGCCGTTTTTGAAGAAGGGCGGCGCGGTGGTCACGAACCTGAAGGCGGTGATGCCGACGACGGCGACACTGTCCGGCTCGAACTACAGCGGCGAGCAGATGGTGGAATACTTAAAGCAGGTCATCCCACAGGAGCGCCTTTTTTTGGTGGACGGCGAAAGCATTTGCCGCGAACTCGGTTCGACAAAGTGTCTCAACGTGGTGCTCTTAGGCGCCGCAGTTGCGACCGGTGAGGTCGGACTTACCCAGGACGATGTTCTGGCGGCGATCCGTAAGGTGGTGCCCGCCCGCTTCCTGGAACTGAACGAAAAAGCATTTGCCGCAGGAAACCGCGTCGGCGGAAACGAAGGCAAATAGGAAATAAAACGAACGAAATAATTCGCGATAAGGAGAATGAGATCATGAAGATCAGTGAGAAACAGCTCGCTCTGGTGAATAACCGGATCGATGCGATGGTAAAGGCGGGGAGCTTTTACGGGAAGAAACTGAAGGAGGCAGGCATCACCCACGTGGCGACGGCGCAGGATTTCGAGAAGCTGCCGTTTTCCGAGAAGAATGATCTGCGCGATGCATATCCGCTGGGCCTGATGACGGCGCCGGAGGAGGAGATCGTGCGCATTCACTCTTCGTCGGGTACGACGGGTGTGCCGGTCATCATCCCTTACACCGCAAAGGACGTGGACGACTGGGCCATCATGTTCGCCCGTTGCTACGAGATGGCGGGGATCACGAAGAAGGACCGCATCCAGATCACGCCCGGCTACGGCCTGTGGACTGCGGGCATCGGCTTCCAGCTCGGCGCGGAGAAGCTCGGCGCCATGGTCATCCCGATGGGCCCCGGCAACACCGAGAAGCAGCTGAAGATGATGCAAGATCTGGAGAGCACCGTTATCTGTGCGACTTCTTCCTATGCGCTTCTGCTCGGTGAGGAGATCGAGAAGCGTGGCATTAAGGACAATGTAAAGCTCAAGAAGGGTGTCATCGGTTCCGAGCGTTGGGGCAAGACCATGCGTGAGAAGATCCATGACATGCTGGGCATCGAGCTCTTTGATATTTATGGACTGACGGAGATCTACGGACCCGGTATCGGCATTAATTGCCCCGGCAGTGACTACATGCACTACTGGGATGACTATCTCTACCTGGAGATCGTGGATCCGAAGACCGGTGAGGTCCTGCCGGACGGTGAGTGGGGCGAGATCGTCATCACTACGCTGGTGAAGGAGGGCGCGCCGCTCATCCGTTACCGCACACATGACCTGTCCCGTATCATCCCGGGCAAGTGTTCCTGCGGAAGTTGCTTCCCGAGGATCGACGTGATCCGCGGCCGTACCGACGACATGATGAAGATCCACGGGGTCAATGTATTCCCGGCACAGATCGAGGAGGCGCTGCGCGAATTCCCGGAACTCTCCAGTGAGTACCAGATCCGCCTGTCTCACCTCGATGGTAAGGACACCATGCGTATCTACGTGGAAACGAACGGACATGTCGACTTCGAGGATATCAGTCGTCGCATCGCCGCATCCGTGAAGAGTAAGATCGGATTCACGCCTTTGGTTAAAGTCGTGGAAGAAGGCGTACTGCCACGCAGTGAAAAGAAAACGAAGCGCGTCATCGACGAACGCTACGAAGAATAAACGTGACACGTGACACCGGGGACGGTTCTATCTGTCACATTTTGGTTGTGAACCGCCCCACGGCGGTGTGACCTTCCGTGTGATACGATCCCTTCCGGTCAGTTCGCTCGCTGTGAAAAACATGCCGCTCGTTCGACGCCGAATTTGAGGGGGCCCGCTTCGACAGAGGCCGTTTTCTTGATAGCGCCAGGCTCCCGCCTGACGCGAAAACGCCCTCAGCTTGCGCGAAAAGCGATCTCGGAAATCGCTTTTCTCCCCTCATTCGGCATCTTACTTGCGGTGTTTTTCTACAGCTCGTTCAAATGCCCGGGCGGGATCGTTTCACGCGTAAGCCCCGCCACGAGTAGTGTATGTGACAGATAGAACCGTCCCCGGTGTCACATAGGCGGAGGCGTTCGCGATGACGCTGGGCTGGGGGAAGAGAAAAAAGTTTGATAAATAGTTTGATTAAAAAGGATGGATTAGTTGGCCCGTTGTTTGGTGAGTGTGGCGGCGTGATCGTAGGAGGGCCGTGGCCGTGCTTGCTTTTTAGTATCAAGAATAGGAATTACGGAAATGATGCAGGACGAAGGGATCATCGAGCTGTATTTTCAGCGCGATGAGAGAGCACTCCTGGAGACTACCGATAAGTATGGGAACTATTGTAAGTCGATCGCACAGAATATCGTGAAGGATGAGGAAACGGCGAAGGAGTGCTTCAACGATACCTTATACACCAGCTGGAATATCATCCCTCCGAAGCGGCCGAACCCGTTGCGGATCTTCCTCGGAAAGATCACGCGAAACCTTTCGTTAAGGCGATGGGAGAAAGAGCATGCGCTTAAGCGCGGCGGCGGGGAACCGGACGTGGCGATCGAGGAGCTTGCAGAATGCCTCGCAGACGAGGCAGCCCGAAAATCGGAACAAATTGAAGACAGTTTAGTTATACGTGAAGTGATCAACCATTTCCTGGCCGGTCTTTCAAAACAAAACCGGCGTATTTTCGTGCGCCGTTATTGGTACATGAGTTCGGTGAAAGAGATCGCTAAGGCCTTGTCTATGACTGAGGGCAATGTATTGACTAACCTGTCGCGCTCCAGAGCGAAACTGAAGGAAGCGTTGGAGAAGGCGGGGATCGTTCTATGAAAAGTGAAAAAGAAGAGATCCATCTGCTACATGAACTAGGGGAGATGGAAGACCGTTACGTGGCCGAGGCGGAGTATTCCAAGAAGGAGCGGAAACGGTTAGCGGGGACAGAATTCGAAAAACCGAACTCCGAAGAGATCAAGGATCTGAGGAGGCAGGCGGCATCAAATCTGTTCTCCGATGAGCCATTGGACTTCGGTGTCGATGAGGAGACCGATGTCGAAACGGCGGATAAACGAAACGCGATCATGTACGTTCGCATCACGGCAAGCATTGCCCTGATAGCGGCGGCACTTTTGCTGTTCGTTTTCTTGTGGAGACCTAGGTGGATAAATCAAGACATCACTTCCACGACGGAAACGCCGGAAGAAACGACGACACAGGAAGAAACCACGATGGTCGAAGATGCTGAGCCTCAGATCGTGTATGTTGAGAAGATCGAGATCAACGAGGAGTATTTTCCGGATCCGAACTTCCGGAGTTACGTCGCGTTCAGTTTCGACCAGGATAAGGATAATAACCTGACGTTTGTGGAACTGAGAGAGGCGACTGAGATCTTCGTCGAGGGTCATGATGTCGCGGATATGAAGGGCCTGGAGTTCTTCTCTGCCTTGAAGATCCTGAGTTGTAGCCGCAATCATTTGGAGACCTTGGACGTGTCTCACAATCCCGAATTGCAGATGATCTATTGTGACGACAACGAATTGACCAAACTGGATGTTTCGAAGAACCCGGAATTATTCTGGCTGGAATGCCACGAGAACCAGCTGTCCGAGCTGGACGTAAGTCATAATCCGAAACTGAACACGCTGAATTGCTCGGGAAATACATTGTCCGTACTGAACATTTCGAACACGCCGAAGTTGAAAGAACTTCGTGCCTTCAAGAACCAATTGACCGAGCTCGACGTGACAAACAGTCCGGAACTGGAGAAACTGTTTTGTTGCGATAATAAGCTGAAGAGTCTGGATATATCGAAGTGTACGCGACTGGAGACGCTGGATTGCAATACCAACCAACTCGTGAGCCTGAACACGACCGAGAACCCGAGCCTGAAGAGCCTGACTTGCTCGTACAACGAGTTGGAAGATCTTAATGTGACGCTAAGTCCGCTGCTGGAGACCTTGGTATGTCAAGGAAACAAGTTAACGGAACTGGACACGGCGGAAAATCCTGCTCTTACCACGCTGTGGTGTCATGAAAATGCGATCCTCAGCCTGGATGTGAGCCACAACCTTGCATTAACGGATCTGAGTTGTAACGGGAACCAGTTGGCGTCCTTAGATGTAAGCAAGTGCACAGAGCTTGAAGATCTATCGTGTGAGAAAAACGAGCTGACCACTTTGGATCTGAAACAGAACATAAATCTTAAAAATCTGTGGTGCGATAAAAAAGTAAAGGAACTGGATGTCAGCTCCTGTCCGAACCTGGTCACCATCGGAGTTGATCTGGACACGAACATAATCGGAGCACGTGAGGACGCGACGATCTTCTCAATAGACGACCGCGTGCCGTGACCGTTTGGTTCGCCATACGACGCACACATTCATTTTTGAAACATTAAAAACACTTTTTTTCAAGTTTTTAGTAAAATGCCTGTAATGTTTGTTACCTGTTTACGGAGTATATAGGTAGGAGGCCGATTTGTCGAAGAGAAAAGAGATAAGGCCGACTTGAAAGAAGATCCGAGAAAATAAAAAACAGGAGGAAAAATGAAATGAAACAAACATTCAAAAAACTAATG
Source organism: Lachnospiraceae bacterium (assembly GCA_017548765.1). Taxonomy (GTDB): domain Bacteria; phylum Bacillota; class Clostridia; order Lachnospirales; family Lachnospiraceae; genus UBA1201. The sequence goes on from JAFYZH010000057.1 coordinate 73,174, forward strand.
GCGGTGATTATGGCAATCACCATGATTCTGGGTATATCCCCGTTCTTTACTGAAAATGTTGAGGCTGCTAATGACCAAAACTGCTCCGTGATTTTCATTAACGAAACTCCGGTGGACACATTTGGTGTACCCAATGACCTGAATAAATATGTGAAGGAAATAGTGGGGAATTCATCCAAAGCTGTTACGAAAATATACAATATAAGATCATATCACGGAGAGTTTGTCAAAGCGTGGAACAGTATGCCCGATACACAAAATGTAGTTGTTATCTGTGCTCATGGATACCCGTATGGGATGCTGGGGGAAGATCCTAATCCTCTTGTAGCTCCAATTATATCAACAAGTAGTTTAAAAGATTTAAATTGGAAGAATATATCTAAGATTGTTCTTCTTGGTTGTAATACCGGCCATTATGATTATCGAACTGAGAATCTCGCGAGAGCAATGGCAGATAAATTCAGATGCACCGTAATAGCTTCTGATGGGACAGTTTTTGCATCAGGTATCTACTACGGATTATATAGATTCCGTCCTATTGGTGATCCTGAGTGGGTTTATTGGGGAAATCAAGTTGGCTCCTCAAGGACTAAATATTTAACCGGTTCTCCAGCCCAGTATTCTAAGTGTTATGGTTGGTTGGCATATATTCCTAAAGAATTATCCAACAATTATCAAGGGAAGTTATATCGTCTCGATGATGTTAAAGGGAAAGATAGTTCGGTGTATGATATTCTACATAATTATTCATTTGGATCTAAGACCGCTTTGTCGGTAAGATAATTCGTATGCCTATCTAACCATATACGAAATATTGCATCGGATGAGTACCTGCGGGTATTCATCCGGTGTTTTTTGTGTGCTTCAGGAGGGCCTGAACAAAATTAAAAAAATTATTGAATTTTGTTGTAAGGTTCCACTACCTAAGTCGGATTGTATAGGTGAGAACGCTGAGAAAGCATACATTTTCCCGGGGCAGACCGGTCGCCTTGGAGAAAATGCGGGCTGGCGAGCGTCCGAGGTGAAACCCTCAAAAGAATATGATGTGCGAAGTGCATATTATAATATCGCAATTCCGGCGTGGGACGGAAAACACAAAAAGAGCATAAGGAGGAAACTCAAATGAAACAAACAAAGAGATTCGGCCGTATCGTTGCGGTCATGATGGCAGTTCTGATGGCAGTTGGAGTTCTGCCATTTATGAATGGTATGTATGTAGAGGCAGCGGATACCGCGAATACGGCCAATGAAAAGATTAAAAAAATACTGGCTAAAGCAGATTATGTACCGCAGATGAACCGTTCTAGATATAGGAGCAGCTCGAATGTTAACGGCACATATATAAAGTATGGAGATTATTACTATAGTTCCAGAGCCACTAAGCTTATAGATAGTACTGGTAAAGAATATGCTGGGGCAGGAGGTATTTGTACTTGGTGTGCTTTTACGAATTTGCTGAACCGTAGACTAGCTTATGATTTAGGATCGAAAGAGCTCTTTGAAGCAAACAAATTCGATATTTTGAGTGTTGCTAAGAGAATCGCGAATACTAGTGATGGCGTGAAATTCGCAGGTAAAGAGGGCGAACGCGATTATATTTGGATTGGAAATCAAAAATCATATGCGGATCAATATAACAAGACATTCACTAATGGGAATAACCGTTCGTATACGGGTGAAATAGTAAGTTTTGCTTCTGGCACATCGGTCAGCGACAAGAAGAATACTTTGAAAAATGCTCTCGACAACCACCCCGAAGGTATAGTAATTCAGTTTTACAAGAATTCCTCAAACATGCATGGAATTGTTTTGACAGGCTATTATACCAAAAATGATGGTTCCTTGAGTTTTTATACGGTTGATACAGCAGGAACCTATGGCGATGGATTTACGAAGATCGAGGATGCTTACATCGGTAAAAACTATGGCAATAATTCTTCGGTCGATACGATCGTTCAGTATACAAGCTATTATGTTTGCCTTTCTTCAGGGTCAGGAAGCGTAGTTCCTCCCAGCCCTGTTGATATCTTTGATCTTTCCATTGATGGAAAGATCTCTTCCATTATGCTTAAGGCAGGACAATCTGCTAATTTGATGGGAAAAGCTGCTGCCGGAATGGTCATTAAGTCGATCAATGCAGTTATTAAGAAATCCACCGGAGAAATCGTTTACAACAAAACTATCAATCCGAATACAACAAGTGTAAAAATCCAGGATACGGCGCTTAACAAGTCAGTGAACAATTCAACGGATTACATTAAGTTCGGTAGCTTAAAAGAAGGTTCTTATACGATTACAGTTACAGCAAAGGATGCAAATAACAACACAGCTACAAAATCGCTTTCATTTACTGTTTCCAATGGAATTACGATCGATCTGAGCGCGTTTAATGGAAATCTCTCCTATGGTAAGAGTTACTCTATTCCGGGAACGATCACAAGCACAGCTAAGATCTCGAAAGTATATGCACGTGTGGTGAACGGACAGGATCAGTATCAGAGTACAGCTACATACAGAAAGGGTCATGCTAAGGCAGGTCAGAGAGCTGAATGCACAGTGACGGGCGTTAATGCGTATACCTACAATATCAAAGGATCTAAGATCGACAACGCGATCTCTATGGGTGGACTTAATGTAGGTAACTACTATTTTGAGGTAACCGTCACGGATGTAAATGGTAATACTAAAACCGCTCGTAAGGCTTTTACTATCAGATAAGTAAATCATGATATGGAGCGCACCCACGGCGCATCCACATAATAAGCACGTCAACCCATGCGGGTTGACGTGCTTATGTTTTATATGCCACCCCTCCGGATTTGTTTTCGGAAATTTTGAAAAAATTGCAAAAAAGTGGTTGACATTCATAAACAATAGGAGTAGTATAAATCCAATAATCTTCAACACAGGGGCCGACAGCGGCCGCCCAGTACACCGGTAGAGGCCGGAATATTTACGAAAGGACAGCGTCATGAGAACATTTGAAACTAAGCGTTCCTATACCAATTACGAAGCTATGCATGATTATCGCGTGTATGGTATTGACGCTGTGCGCTTAAAAATATTTCGCGGAGAATGATAGATTTGAAGAGCATTTTGTTTTGATGTGCTTACCACCTATCGTTTCCGGTAGGTGGTATTTTTATACGCTTTTTGGAGGCAAAGGTATCAAAATGCAAAGAAAACGAGGAGGTACTTATGGATCTGTTACTGTTGGTAGGTAGCGGCGCCGTCGGTAAGATGACGGTGGGGCAGGAGCTGATGAAGATCACGGATTTTCGGCTTTTTCACAATCATATGATGATTGAGCCGGTGATCGAAATCTTCGGAAAATACGAGGGAGCGGTGGTCAATAAGCTCCGGGAGGACATCTTTGACGCGTTCATGAAGACGAATTACTCTGGGATGATCTTCACTTACATGTGGGCATTCGACCTGCAGTCCGACTGGGATTACATTAAAGCATTGACCGCGAAATTCGAAGCATCCGGGGGCCGCGTCTACTGCGTCGAGTTGGTGGCGGACCAGGCGGTGCGCATCGAGCGAAACAAGACGGAGAACCGGCTTCGGAATAAGGCGTCGAAGCGTGACCTCGTGATCTCGCAGGACCGCATGATTCGTGAGGAGACGAAGTATCGTTTAGTCAGCAAGGACGGCGAGATCCCGTTTGAGAACTATATGAAGATCGACAACACGAACTTAGAGCCGTCGGAGGTAGCGCGGATGATAAAAGAGCGCTTTCATCTTCCGGACGTGAGCAGGACCGAGATGATGAACCGCATCAAACTCGAGGAGGTCCGCGAGGACGAGCTCCCGCAGATGCACGAGATGCAGATCGCAAGTTTTATGCCGCTCTACGAGAAGTACCACGACGAGGGTTCGCCGGCGATCGAGTCCATCGACCGCATACGCGGCAGGGCGGCGCGGCCGAACCGGAAGTACTACTTTATCGTGAAGGACGGCGCGCGTGTCGGAGCCATCAACGTCGGGCATAACGACCCGGAGGAGAAGAAAGTCTCCTTCATCAGTCCGTTGTTCATACTTCCGAAGTACCAGAACCGGGGCATCGGATACATCGCCATCCAAAAGGTGTTCGAACTGTACCCGGAGGTCGAGGTTTGGAAACTCGACACCATCCTGCAGGAGCCGGCGAACTGTCATCTGTACGAGAAATGCGGCTTCGTCCGTGTCGGAGAGGAGAAACCGATCAATGACCATATGACATTGATCGATTACGAACTGAGGAAGTAGTTCGGTCTAAGGCTGGGGGGACTTGGATCGATGAAAGGTTTTGAGGGTAAGAAAGTGGAAAACGAAAAAGAAAATCAGAAACAAAAACAAAAGAAAAAAGGGATAAAGAAGACGCGGGCGCTGAAGAATAATCTGTTCGCCTGCAGGCTACTGGGCCGGATCTGCCCCTCACTGGTGGCCCATAAGGGCATCAGCCGGGCGCTCGGCTACTTCGAGTGGCTGTTCTACAGCGCGTTCTTCATGCGCTACGTGCTCAGTGCCTTGGAGACCGGCGAGAGCTTCGGACGGATCATGATCTTCATCGGTGTCGTGGTCGTGGTCTTCTGCAGTATGTCCCTGTACAACAGCATATTAAACGGCAGGGTCTACCCGGTCGCACAGGCCGTCGTGAATAAGGGCCTGTACCGCAAACTCTTTCGCAAATCGCGAAATGTCGAGCTGGAGTGCTTCGAGAACAGCGAATTCTACGACAAGTATACATTGGCCATGGAAAAGGCCGATGACCGGCTGATCGCAACGGTCGACGTCGTATTCGGCGCGGTCTTCGGAGCCATCGCCAGCATCTGCGCCTTCGTCTTCATGTACCAGGTGGATAAGATCTCGGTTTTGTTCATATTGTTCCCGGTCATCGGTAACTTTGTGTTTAACCGCAAGAACAGCCAGCTGGACTACGTACGAAACAAAGACATGGCGCCGTACAACCGGCGGATCGCATACATCAACCGTGTCATGTATCTGCCGGAATATGCGAAGGAGATGCGTCTGACGGACGTATTTTCCCTGATGAAGGAGCATTACCGCGAGTCCATCACGGGTTTGGCGGACGTGACGAAGAAGTACACGACGCGGGCCATGATCAATCACTGGCTCTACGTTATGTTCACCTTCACCTTCATTTTCGAAGGACTGCTGATCTACGGCGCGTACCGCACGCTGGTGAGCCAGACCATGACGCTGCCGCAGCTGGCGGTCATCACGAGCATGATGGTGTCGACGACGTGGATCCTCATCGGGTTCACAGAGTCATTGACCGAACTGTTTAAGAACGGTCTCTTCATCGAGTACCTGCGGACCTTCCTGGAGTATAAGGAGAAGATCCCGGAGGATACGACGGGTGACGATCCGGGAAATGAGATCCGCTCCATCGAGTTTCGCAATGTGTCCTTCTCGTATAAGGACGAGGAGGTGCTGTCGCACCTGAACATGGAGTTTCGCGGCGGTAAGACGTACGCCCTCGTCGGGCATAACGGCGCGGGTAAAACGACGCTGATCAAACTGCTTCTGCGGTTCTACGACCCGACGGAGGGAACCATCCTCTTAAACGGGCGCGACATCCGCGAATACGATCTGAAGAAATACCGCGCGCTGTTCGCGACGGCCTTCCAGGATCACCGGATGTTCTCCATGTCCGTTCTGGACAATGTCGTGATGGGCGAGAATATCCCGCCGGAGGAGCAGGAGCCGAAGGTCATCGAGGCGCTGAAGCTTTCGGGCGCGTACGATAAGGTCAAGTCGCTGCCGAAGGGCCTGCAGACGACGCTCACGCACGAGTTCGACGATAAGGGCGCGGTGCTTTCGGGCGGCGAGTTCCAGAAGATCGTCGTAGCCCGGGCGTTCGTGAAAGATTGCCCGTTTAAGATCTTCGACGAGCCCAGCAGTGCGCTGGACCCGATCGCAGAGGCAAAACTCTTCGACAATATTTATGAGTCCTGCAAGGAAAACACGCTGGTGTTTATCTCGCACAGATTATCCTCCGTACAAAATGCGGACTGGGTATACCTGCTGTCGGACGGCACCGTGAAGGAGTGTGGAAATCACAAGATGCTCATGGAGCAGAACGGGATCTACGCCGACATGTACACGAAGCAGGCGAAAAACTACCTGGCGGTGTCCGAATATAAGTCACCCGCTACTTCGAAGGAAGGGGGTGCTTTAGCATGAAACATGTATTAAAGAACCAACTCTTCCTGTGGAGACTGTGCTTTAAGACCTGCCCGGGGTACATGATCTACTTCCTGTACGACGGCTTCCGCTACCAGGGCATCATTTTCCTGGAACACGTGCTGGGCATTCGCTACGTGCTGCACTGCGCGGAGTACCAGGAGCCGTTCTGGAAAGCGTTTGCTTTCATCGGCGTCATCCTTCTGATCAATATGATCCAGATCATTCCCGATGGTTACTTCATCCACGGATGGTCGTTCCGGGCGAAGCCCAAACTCTACCGCGCGCTGAAGGAACAGATGTTCGAGAAGGCGTCACAGATCGATCTGTCCTGCTACGATGACCCCGAGTATTACAACGATTTCGTGCTCGCCGTCGCCGAGGCGGAAGGGTCCATTGACCGCTTCCTCGCGATGTGTAACATGATGGTGCAGGGGCTGACGATCATCTTCACGACCGGTATTTTCTACCTGATGACCGACGCGATCGGCATCCTGTTCGTACTCGCGTCGTTCGTGCTGCGGTTCGTGTTCGCGCGGATCCTGAATAAACTGAATTACAAGGTGCGTCTGAAGGTGAACCCGCTGGAGCGTAAGCGCAACTACGTCAGCCGTGTGTTCTACCTGAACGATTATGCGAAGGAGTTGCGTCTCCACCCGCAGGTGGGTGACGCGCTCGAGAAGGAGTTCTGCGAGGCCGATGACGCAATCATCGAGGAGCAGAAGAAGGTCGCCCGGAAACGTTCCATCCTCGGCTTTGTGAATGGCTACCTGGTCGGCGACTTCATCATGGACGGCCTGTACATCACGTATCTGGTGTTCCAGGCGGCAGTCCTGCACACGATCGATTACAGCAACGCCGTGATCCTGTTCAACCGTACGGGCAGCCTGCGCCGCGGTATGTCGAATATCGCGGAACTCTTCCCGAAGGCACAGGAGAACAGCCTGTATATCGATAAGATCCGCGCGTTCCTGGCTTACGAGCCGAAGATCAAGCGCATGGAGGGCGAGCCTGTTCCCGAGGGCAATGCGCCTCTGGTCCTGGAAAATGTAAGCTTCCGCTATAAAGAGGACATGGAGGAGACGCTGAAGGATATTTCCCTGAAGGTACAGCCGGGCGAGCACATCGCGATCGTAGGCTACAACGGCGCCGGCAAGACGACGCTGATCAAGCTTCTGATGCGTCTCTACGATCCGACCGGAGGTAAGATCACCTACCATGGCGAGGACATCAAGGAGTTCAGCCCGTATGAGTACCGCCACCGCTTCGGCGTAGTCTTCCAGGACTACCAGATGTACGGGGCGACGCTTCGGGAGAATGTTGTTATGGACCGGATCGCGGGTTCCGATGAGAAGGTCGTTTCCGCACTCGAGCGTGCCGGTTTCGGCGAGCGTTTCAACACGCTTCCGGATAAACTGGACACGCAGGTGACGACGGAATTCGATAAGAAGGGCGTTAACTTCTCCGGAGGCGAGAGTCAGAAGGTCGCGATCTCGCGAGCCTTTTTCAAGGACGCGGACATCCTGATCATGGACGAGCCGAGTAGCGCGCTCGACCCGATCGCCGAGTACGAGCTGAATAAGGCGATGGAGTCTGCCGCGCAGGGTAAGACGGTGTTCTACATTTCCCACCGTCTGTCTACGACACGCGACGCCGACCGCATCATCCTCTTAGAGGATGGCCGCATCGCGGAAGAAGGTACCCACGCCGAGCTGCTCGCACAAAACGGTAAATACGCCGAAATGTGGAACGTGCAGGCCGGACGTTACAAATAGTGAATGTGTTTGAATAAACCAAACGCGCCCGGCGGGACATCCCGCCGGGCGCGTTCGTTATATCATTTATGATTTGTTACAAAAGATCGATCAGGATCTCTTCCACTTCCAGTTAGCAACTTCCGGCAGATCCAAACCAACTTCGTGGATGTACTGCTTGTGCTCAACGAGCTTATCGCTCATCTTCTGGTAGAGGTAAGCACCACGGTTTCCGAGGTGAGGCAGGAACTTGATCGCATCCATTACCAGGTGGAAACGGTCGATATCGTTCTGTACACGAACATCGAAAGGAGTCGTGATGGTACCTTCCTCTTTGTAGCCGCGAACGTGCATCAGACGGTTGTTGTGACGACGATAGGTCAACTCGTGGATGAGAGAAGCATATCCGTGGAAGTTGAAGAGTACGGGCTTATTCTGTGTGAAGAGAATGTCGTACTCAGCGTCGGTCAAGCCATGCGGGTGCTCGGTGTTCGGCTGAAGCTTAAACAGGTCGACAACGTTGATGAAGCGGATCTTAACTTCCGGCAGCTCCTCGTTGAGGATCGATACTGCGGCCAATGCTTCGAGGGTCGGGGTCTCACCTGCGCAGGCAAATACGATATCGGGTTCCTGACCCTGATCGTTGGATGCCCAATCCCAGATGCTGATACCCTGTGTGCAATGCTTTACTGCCTCAGGCATGGTCAACCACTGCGGACGCGGATGCTTAGAAGCAACGATAACGTTCACGTAGTTACGGCTGCGGATACAGTGATCGAAGCAGGAGAGCAGGCAGTTCGAATCCGGCGGCAGATACAGGCGGACAACGTCTGCCTTCTTATTTGCGATGTGATCCATGAAGCCCGGATCCTGGTGTGTAAATCCGTTGTGGTCCTGCTGCCATACGGTAGAAGCCATGATCAGGTTGAGGGAAGCGATCTCTTCTCTCCAAGGAAGCTGGTTGCAGACCTTCATCCACTTAGCGTGCTGAGCAGCCATGGAGTCGATGATACGTGCAAATGCTTCGTAGGTTGCGAAGAAACCATGACGTCCGGTGAGCAGGTAGCCTTCCAGCCAGCCTTCGCACATGTGCTCGGAAAGCATGGAGTCCATTACACGGCCGTCTACAGCCAAATGGTCATCATTGTCATAGATCTCAGAGTTCCAATCGCGGTTCTCGGTCTCGAAAACTGCGTTCAAACGGTTGGAGTTCGTTTCGTCCGGTCCGAAGATACGGAAGTTCTTGCTGGCTGCATTGAGCTTGAAGATATCGCGAACGAATTTACCGAGTTCGGTCATATCCTGACCGTCCTGGCCGCCGTGCTCCTTCACTTCTACAGCGTAGTCGCGGAAATCCGGCAGACGCAGGTCACGCAGAAGCTTACCGCCGTTTGCGTGAGGGTTCGCACCGATGCGGGCATCGCCGACAGGAGCGAGAGCCTTAAGCTCGGGGATCAGGGCACCCTTCTCGTCGAAGAGTTCCTCTGCATGGTAGCTAGCAAGCCAATCCTTCAGGATCTGGAGGTGCTCCTCCGGCTTCTCGAAGCTGATCGGAACCTGGTGAGCCAGGAAGTAGCCTTCGATGGGCTTGCCGTCAACTACCTTCGGGCCTGTCCAGCCCTTCGGTGTGCGAAGTACGATCATGGGCCAGATCGGACGTGTGGGATCGTTGTTCTCACGAGCGTTCTTCTGGATCGCCTTGATCTCTTCGATAACGGTATTGAGGGTCTCAGCCATCTTCTTATGCATGGTCATCGGATCGTCGCCTTCTACGAAGTAAGGCTTCCAGCCGGTACCCTTGAAGAAGCACTCGATCTCCTCGTGGGACATACGAGCGAAGATGGTCGGGTTAGCGATCTTGTAACCGTTCAGATGAAGGATCGGAAGAACCGCACCGTCATTGATCGGGTTCAGGAATTTATTGGACTGCCAGGAGGTTGCAAGAGGACCGGTCTCGGCCTCACCGTCGCCGACAGTAACAGCAGCGATCAGATCCGGGTTATCGAATACAGCACCGAATGCATGAGCGATACCATATCCGAGCTCGCCGCCCTCGTTGATGGAACCGGGAGTCTCGGGAGCACAGTGGCTCGGCATGCCGCCCGGGAAAGAGAAGCGTTTGAACATTTTTGCCATACCTGCTTCATCTTCGCTGATATCCGGGTAGATCTCGCTGTAGCTGCCTTCCAGATAGCTGTTGGCGATGAAGAAGTTTCCGCCGTGTCCGGGACCGGACAGAAGGATCAGATCCAGATCGTAGCGCTTGATAACGCGGTTCAGATGAACGTATACGAAGTTCTGGCCGGGAACGGTTCCCCAGTGACCTACGATCTTCTTTTTGATGCTGTCCAGAGTCAGCGGTTTACGGAGCAGCGGATTATCCAGCAAGTACAACTGTCCTGCGGAAAGATAGTTCGTTGCGCGCCAGTAGGCGTCCATTTTCCGGAGATATTCTTCGGTAAGTTCGCCCTTTTCTACACAATAATTATTATTATCCTGCATAAGGCCTCCTATAATGATTTATGCTTGAAATGTATTGCTACGAGGGGATTTTTCCCCGGCCATATCTTAGCAAAGATACAGGGGGATGTCAACGAAAACGAAAAGATTTGATAATAAAACCGGAAGGGTTTTTTCTTTTTGCAAGGCCGGATGCTTCTTACAATCAAAAACCCGGTTGAATTGTTGGAATTCGTACTGCAAAACGCACAATTCGGGCGTGGCCGCCCGCCACGGACTGCAGTCCGGCGGCCGGGCTATGAAGTTTTATGCCTAAGGGGGTGGCAAAGCATCATTTTAGTCATAAGCCGAAGCAGGACGGGAGAGCCCCCGGGAAGCCTTTTATGCCTAAAGGCAGGCGAAAGCTTCATCTTAGGCATAGAGGCGAAGTTTGGCGGGAGAGCACGCGGAAGCCTTTTATGCCTAAAGGCAGGCGAAAGCTTCATCTTAGGCATAGAGGCGAGGCTTGATGGAAGAATGAGTGGAAACTTTTTATGCCTAAAGGAAGGTGAAAGCTTCATCTTAGGCATAGAGGCGAAGTTTGACAGGAGGGTACGCGGAAGAATTTTATGCCTAAGAGCGCGTAAAAGCTTTGTTTTAGGTATAAAAATCAGGTTTGGCACGGCGTTGCATAGTTTACATCCTGTGTATGGTTTGGTAAAATTGTAGATGGAGCCGCTTTCCGCGGCTTACGGGGGTTTACGAAATAGAAAGGCAACAACAATGACATCAAATTATCACAGTCACACGACCCGCTGCCACCATGCGACGGGCACACAAAGAGAATATGTAGAGAAGGCGATCGAGGCCGGCTATCGCGTGTTCGGTTTTTCCGATCACACGCCCTATCCGTACAACAACGGCTTCGTTTCGCCGATCCGGATGCTTCCGGACGAACTCGAGGATTATGTGAAGGAAACTCTGGACCTGAAGGAAGAGTATAAGAAGGACATCGACATCAAACTCGGCCTGGAAGTCGAATATTACCCGAAGCATTTCGAGGATCTGATGCGACTTTGCGAGCCGTACCCGATCGAGTACTTCCTGCTGGCGCAGCATCACACGGAAAATGAATATGACGGCACCTATGTCGGTTTCCCGACGCAGGACGAGCGCGTGCTGGAGCGGTACTGCAGCCAGATCGGAGAAGCATTGGCTGTGGGAAAGTTTTTGTACCTCGCGCATCCCGACCTCGTGAATTTTAAGGGCGAGGAGGCCGTCTACGAGCGCCATATGCGCGCTTTGTGTAAGAAGGTGAAGGAATATGGGCTGCCACTCGAGATCAATTTCCTGGGCATCTGGGACGGGCGGAACTACCCGGACCGCCGCTTCTGGAAGATCGCCGGCGAGGAGCAGATGGACGTGATCTTCGGGGCCGATGCGCACCATGTCAGCAAGATCTGGCTGCCGGAGTGCGAGAAGGTCGCGATGCAGATCGTGGAGGAAAACGGGTTGAACCTGCTGACACAGATGGATACATAAGGAGCAGATAATGAAGAAAGATATACCGAAGAACGGCGAGACCGTGATCCTGGTCGCGGGAGGGACGGTCGAGCCCGGGTTCATTCGCCGCGTGTTTGAGGAGGCGGAGATGCCGGCCTTGCTGATCGGCGTGGACCGCGGGACCATCGCGATCCTGGAGGCAGGCCTGGAGCCGAGCCGTGCGATCGGCGACTTCGACTCGGTCGACACTGCGCAGTGGGAGCGCATCCGCGCGCTGCCGCACGTGGAGAAACTGATCCCGGAGAAGGATGACACCGACACGGAGCATGCGCTGCGCTATGCGATCAGCCTGGCGCCGAAGAAGATCCTGATGCTGGGCTGCACGGGCACGCGCCTGGACCAGACCATCAGCAGCATCGGCCTGCTCAGGCAGGCGACGGACGCGGGGATCGAGGCATACATTTTGGATGCGAATAACCGCGTGCGCGTGGTGCGCGACGCCTGCACGCTGCGTGCGGCCGATGCGTTCGGCACCTATGTTTCGGTGCTGCCGTACGGCGACTGCATCGAGCACCTGTATATGAAGGGTTTCAAATATCCGGCGGAGGATCTGAGCACGGATTTCAGCGTCAGCCTCACGGTCAGCAACGAATTGACCGCGAAAGTAGGAGAGATCCGCTGCGAAGGGTACTGCATCGTGGTTGAAAGCCGGGATTAAGTGACACCGGGGACGGCTTTTTCTGTCACAAGGAGGATACTATGAAGTTTAAAAAAATAGAAAAGGTGCATCAGGGGCGGTTCATTACCCGCTACGATGTGACCTATGAGACGGAGGGCGGGCATGAGAAGGTCTATGAGATGATCAGCCGCGACCCGAATATGAATACTGAAGAGGCGCTGCGTCGCGATAAGATCGACGCCGTGGTGCTAGTGATCTTCGACGAGAGCGGGGAGCGGATCCTGCTGGACTGCGAGTATCGTCTGGCGGTCGATGCGTGGGTCTACAACTTCCCGGCCGGGCTGATCGACCCCGGCGAGACGCCCGAGGAGGCGGCGCGGCGGGAGTTGCGCGAGGAGACCGGACTCGAGCTCTACGCCATCGAGGATGTGATCGGCGAGAGCTATTCGGCGGTCGGTTTCTCGAATGAGAAGAACCTGACCATCGTGGGCCGCGCCCGCGGGACATTTGCCGAAAGCGACTCCGAATACGAAGAGATCCGCTCCGCCTGGTACACCAAAGAAGAAGTCCGCGAACTGCTGAAACGCGAGGTTTTCGCGGGAAGGACGCAGGCGTTTGCATACGTGTGGAGCAGGAAGTGAGCCGCTTACCTTTCGGTTTTGTACCGCTTACCTGTCCACCTCTTGTTTTTTTTCATGCGTTGCTTTATTGTTGACTCAGGTTTGAAACACAACCTCCCCGACGGGGGACTCAGGAGAACATGTTAGACTGAAATGAAAGTATTTGTAAACACGACAAGCAATGAAGACGAGATGCGCGTAGAGATCCTGTGCCGGCAGATCACCGGTGAGGTCCGCGATCTCGAACGGTACATCCGAAATTACGACGGAAAGCTGATCGCACATGCCGGCGAGGAAATGGCCCGCGTATCCGTGCGGGACATCCTGTACATTGAAGCGGTGGATAACAACGTCTTCCTGTACACGCAGTCCGGTGTGTATGAGACAGACCGGAAGTTATACGAACTGGAGACGCTGCTGAGCGCCCGCGATTTCTTCCGCTGCGGCAAGTCGCTGATCGTGAACATCTATCACATCCGCGCACTGCGGCCGGAGATCACCCGGAATATCCGCGTGACCATGGACAATGACGAGATCCTGTACATCTCGCGGCGGTACGCAAAGGCGTTTAAGGAGCGGATCGCAGGAGGTGCGGAGCATGAATGAAGCGAGAGATAAGCAAAAGAAAGAAATGGGACGGGCCAATGTAAAGAGTGCATTGTTGATGTTCCGAATGGTATTTACGATCGCGTTCACATGGCTGATGCTCCTGGTCCTGCTGATGGCAGCAGCCCGCGGAAACGAGTCACTCTCGGTGGGATTTGCCCTGAAGCTCCTGGCGTTCTGCGCCGGCGCATCCGTGATCTTCTGCGGAGCATTTTCCGAGTTGATCCTGAAAGGGAAATCGTTCATTTTCCGCCTGACGATCTTCATGATCGCCTTCCTGCCGTTCGAAGTGACCTGCTTCTACTGGATGGGCATTTTCGAAGGCTCGGGCAATGCAGTGCTCTGGCTCTTATTCGTCGGAACGTTCGTATTATCCTACGTGATCTCTGTAGTTCTGGATCGTGTTGTGTTTGCAAAACGAGGTGAAGTTTACACACAGCAATTAATAGCGTACCAGAATGAAAGGAGACAAGAATATGAGAACGATCAACAAGGAATATCATGAGACAGCATTAAATGAAATGATCGCGGATTGCGCGAAGACACAGAAGAAGGGACTGCCGTTCATGGCAGCATCGGTGATCCTCTGGCTGGGGATCGGAATAGTTCAGCTTACGAGCCTGGAGATCGGGTTGCGGAACCTCATCACGTTCTGCGTTTCCCCGTTGCTCATGCCGCTCGCACTGTTGTTTGCACACTTCATGCATGTGAAGATCGCAGATAAGACGAACCCGCTGAGTAAGGCCGGCTTCCTGTTCACCCTGAACCAACTCCTCTACCTCCTCATCGTAATGTGGGTGTACTCGGAGCGCCCGGAAGGCATGGTCATGGCCTTCGCCATCGTGCATGCAGCACACATGCTTCCGTTTAGCTGGCTGTACCGCTCGATCAGCTACCGCATCGCCGCTATCGCAGGCGCAGCCATCGCGCTGATCCTCGGCATCCTCACAACGCCTGCGGTTGTAGCATTTTTCGTATTCGGCATGCAGATCGCCCTCGTGATCAGCCTGAGCCGCGAAGTAAAGAGCGAAGCGTAAGGGATTGCTTGATATATAGTTTATTTACGGAAACCGCCGGATGTGTGACATCCGGGCGGTTTCCGCTTTTCTATGCAGTTTGCCAGGGTGGCGGCCACCAAAGTAGGCTGAAACAGAGCTTTTGGTTGCTTTTTTAAGTTTCCTGGAGGCAGTTTGCTGGGCTTGCGGCCACCAAAGTAGGCTGAAACAGAGCTTTTGGTTGCTTTTTTAAGTTTCCAGGAGGCGGTTTGCCAGGGTGGCGGCCACCAAAGCACGCCGAAACGTAGCTTTTGGTTGCTAATTTAAGCTTCCGGGAGGCGGTTTGCCAGGGTGGCGGCCACCAAAGCAGGCTGAAACAGAGCTTTTGGTTGCTAATTTAAGTTTCCGGGAGGCGGTTTGCCAGGCTTGCGGCCACCAAAGCAGGCTGAAACAGCATGTTTGGTTGCTTTTTAAGGCTTCAAAAAATCCCGGGACCGAATGTCCCGGGATTGCTTATATACATTTACAAAACGGCGTTTATTATGCAGTCTCAAACTGGCTGTTGTACAGTTCTGCGTATGCTCCGCCGAGTTCCATGAGGCTTTCGTGAGTGCCCTGCTCGACGATATCGCCTTTCTGCATCACGAGGATCAGGTCGGCGTTGCGGATCGTCGAAAGACGATGCGCGATGACGAACGAGGTACGAGACGCCATCAGGTTATCCATTGCCCGCTGAACCAGCATCTCGGTACGGGTATCGATGGAGCTGGTCGCCTCATCCAGGATGAGCATCGGGTTGTTCTGAAGCATGGCCCGTGCGATGGTGAGCAACTGCTTCTGGCCGACGGAGATGTCGGAGTTCGCAGTGAGAACGGTATCAAACTTCTGCGGCAGCGTCTCTACGAAGTGGTAGAGGCCGCAAGCCTTGCAGACCTTTACGAGGTCATCGTCCGTAACACCCTCCATGTTGTAGACCAGGTTCTCGCGAACCGTGCCTTCAAACATCCAGGTGTCCTGAAGCACCATGCCGAACTGGCGGTGGATCTCCTCACGGGAAACGTCCGTGATCGGAATGCCGTCAATGCGGATCTGACCGCCCGTGACTTCATGGAAGCGCATGAGCAGGTTGACGATGGTGGTCTTGCCGGCGCCGGTCGGGCCGACGATGGCGATCTTCTGACCGGCTTTTACCGAAGCGGAGAAATCGTGGATGACTTCCTTCTCCGGACGGTCCGGATATGCAAACTTTACGTGGTCGAACTCGACAGCGCCGACGCCCGGAAGGGCATCTGTCTTCTCGCTCTCGTTCGGCAGTTCCTCCTCATCGAGGAAGGCAAATACACGCTCGGAAGCCGCGGCTGCGGACTGCAGGTTCGTGATGTTCTGCGAGATCTGACGAAGCGGACCTTCGAACAGACGAACGTAGATGATGAACGATGTGATGACACCGAAGGTGATCATGCCGTTGTAGAGAAGCAGGGCGCCTGCGACCCAAACGCAAACATAGCCGAGATTACCCACGAAGTTCATAACGGGCGGCATCAGGCCGGACAGGAACTGCGATTTGAAGTTCGCGGTGCGGACTGCATCGTTGAGCTTCACAAAACGCTCCTTAACGGACTGCTCGGCGTTGGAGATACGGATCACGTCGTGACCATTATACATCTCCTCGATGTAGCCGTTGAGCTGGCCCAGGGAAACCTGGCGCATCTTGAAGTAGCGCTGGGAGTGCTTAACTACGACGATCATGAAGAACAGACCAAGCAGGGTAGAAGCAACGGTAACGCCCGCCAGGATCCAGTTGGTGATGATCATCATGACCAGACAGCCTGCGAACTGGGCGAATGCTGAAATGATCGAGGTCAATGAGTTCGCCAGCGACTGGCTGACCAGATCGACATCGTTCGTCGCGCGGGACAGAACGTCGCCGTACGAATGGGTTGCAAAATACTTCAGCGGCAGACGCGCGATCTTCGCATTGATCTTACTACGAAGCGTCTTCGCGATGTTCTGCGTCATGCTTGCCATGAGCAGGCCCTGCGCCAGACTGAAGAGAGCACTGAGAATGTACAGGAAACCGATGAAGTAGGCGATGCCGAGCACGGCGTCCATATCGATCGACGTTTCCAGACCCTTTGTGATCTCATCGGTGATCCTGCCGAGTTGGTTCGGACCGACGATCATGAGGATGGTCGAGCCGATGGAAAGAATGACTACAATGATAAACGGAAGCATGGAACTTGAAGCGTAAGAGAGTGTTTCCTTCACCGCCTTTTTAAAGTTCTTCGGCTTCTCCGGAATACGGTCCATCATAGGTGGCATACGATCACCTCCTTACGCTTCCAGCTCAGCTTCGGTGAGCTGAGACTGGGCTATTTCACGATAAACATCGCAGGACTTAAGCAGTTCGCGGTGCGTTCCTTTTCCTACGATCTCGCCGTCTGCCAGCACGAGGATGCAGTCGGCGTTCTTTATGGTACCGATACGGCTGGCTACGATCACGCAGGTCGTATCCTTAAGCTTCTCGGCGATCTCCTTACGGAGCAGACGGTCGGTCTTGAAGTCCAACGCGGAAAATGAATCGTCGAAGAGCAGGATCTCGGGCTTCTTCGCAATGGCACGCGCGATCGCGAGACGCTGCTTCTGGCCGCCGGAGATATTGCTTCCTCCCTGCGATACCGCGAAGTCGAGGCCGCCTTCCTTCTTCATAACGAACTCGGTCGCCTGCGCGATATCCAGAGCCGCCATGACATCTTCTTCGGAGATCTTCGCATGACGGTCGCCGAAGGTTACATTGTCCCGGATGGTATCCGCAAACAGGGTCGCCTTCTGCGGGATCAGTCCGACTTTCTTATATAAGACTTCAAAAGGATAATCTTTTACGTTGTGTCCGTCGATGAGGACCTCACCCTCGGTAGCGTCATAGAGACGGGCAGCCAGGTTCAGGAGGGTACTCTTACCGGAACCGGTGGAACCGATGATAGCCAGCGTCTGACCTTGCGTAACCTGGAAGTTCAGGTTTTTCATGAAGTTCTCGTTGCTTCCCGGGAAATGGAAGGACACATTCTTAAACTCGATGGTTCCGATCGGATCGGCAGCAGACTCAACTGCGCCCTCGATCTCTTTATCGTTCGGAACGTAAGCATTGCCGCTCTGCACGGAGATCTGCTCATCCAGGACCTCACGGATACGCTTCGCGGAAACCTGCGCACGCGGCAGGATCATGAAGATCATGGTGAGCATCATGAAACTCATAACGACCATCATCGCGTAGCTTCCGAATACGACGAGATCGGCAAAAAAATCAGCGCGCGTATCCTTGAGCACTTCAACCGTGTTGATCAGCTCGCCGGTCGGAGACGTATCGCCGAGGTTGATGCCATTGACGATGATCGCACCGATGTAATAGATCACGAGCTGGATGCTGCTCATTACGAGGCCGATGATCGGTCCCATAAAGGACATGGTCCGCATGGTGAACAGGTTCGTTGCGGTAAGGTTTAAGTTTACACGTTCGAATTTGTTCTGCTGGTATTCGTCCGCATTGAAGGCGCGAACGACTTTGAGACCGGTCAGGCTTTCGTCGATCACACGATTGACGTCGTCCACCTGCCGCTGGATGATCCGGAATTTCGGAATGACGAAGCGCATAACGGTTGTGATGGTGATGGCCAGAATGAGAACTGCCACAGCTACCACGATGGAGAGCGAAGTGCTCTTACCGAGGATGCGCACAACGGCCCAAACGGCCGTGATGGGAGCCTTTACCATGACCTGCAGACCCATCGAGATCACCATCTGGATCTGGGTGATATCGTTTGTCGTACGGGTGATAAGACTCGCGGGCGAGAAATGTTTCATCTCTGCGGTGCCGAAGTCCGAGATCTTATTAAACAGGGACGCACGCACCGTGTAACTGAAGTTCGCCGCGATCCGGGCGGCGAGATAGCCGACCGTAATGGACAGCGCTACGCTGCCGGCGGCACACAAAAGCATCCACATACCGGAAACCAGAATATCTCCCGTGAGGTTTTCCTCTGTGGATGCCAATTTTTTAACGACTTCTGCCATGAAGTCGGGTAGCTCGATGTCCAGCCAGACTTGGCCTGCAACGAGCGCCAGGCAGAGAAGAGCGGTCAGCTTATCTCGTCCCGGCAGTTGTTTGATTATTTTGATCATACTACCTCCGAAACGCCCCCCAAGCTATGGAGACGTCTTCATCTTTTTCGAATGAATATATACAGGGAAAATTATAGTCTCATTTTCGAAAAAAGTCAAGGAGGAGCGAGTTTTTGATCACTCTTTTTATGGCTTCGGGGTGCCGCAGTCAGGGCAGAATTTGGCAGTAGTGAAGCGACCGCACGAGCACTGCCAGATATCGGCCGGGCGGAACGCACCACAGGTCATGCAGAATTTGCCGCGGTTATCTGCACTGCATCCGCAGGAAGGGCATGTCCACGTGCTGCCATCCGAGACGAGGTTTTCCGGTTTGGGCTGCTGTGAGCCGGGACCGTCGACCATGTTCAGCGTCGGATCCGACGTCGGTTGCGGTTGTTGGTTCATCTGCTGCATCATAAGATTCATCATGGGTCCGCCCATGCCGGGGAAACCAGTCATCGGCGTCTTATTCATCGGGCGGTCCGTCGGATCTACATAATGAAATCCGCTGCCGCCCGTATTCGGCTGAAGCAGGCCGGCCTTAATGGCGAAATTTGTCGTTTCTCTATGCTTCGCCTCCTCGCGGGCTGCATTTACGCGCTCCAGGTCGACATCGTGCAGGAGCAGACGCAGCGCATCCTGTTTATCACCTGCGAGAGCAATGTATTTATCATCGGTCAGCATATCCAGAAGGAAGGCATAATCGTCGTCATCGAGTTTGTCGGATTTGCGCAGGACTTCCGATACGCAGTAGAGCAGATATGCGCGTTTGCTGTTATCGGTCGCCTTCGGTTCGAGCGGGATGATCTCAGAGACCTCTTCGGATATCTCGCTGAGCGGGGCTTTGAAGCGCACGCTGACGGTGCCGAGCTCCTCGTAGTCGTTCGGCATCAGACGCTGGTACTTCAGTTTTTCCGTGGGTTCTTCGACCGCATTGCCCATGGTGAGTTCGTAGAGGGCCACGCCATGGCCGCCGCTGCCGTAAGGCTCGGAGATGACGGCGTCGTTGCGGAAATCTTCGTGATTCAGGGCCCGGTTCTCGTAGCCCAGAAGGCGGTATTTCTTCACGTATTTCGGGTTGAACTCGACCTGCGCCTTCACGTCTTTTGCCACGATGTTCGTGAGGCTCACGAACTTGCGGTCAATGCTTTCCTTTACGTCTTCGATGTCGTTTACCACGCAGTAGGTTCCGTTGCCGTGCTTACTCAAAACTTCGAGCTTGTCGTCCTGATAGTTGTACAGGCCCGTGCCGATCACCGACAGGAACATGCCCGTCTTTTTCTTTTCTTCGATCAGGTTTTTGAGCCCGTTTTTCGAGTTGATGCCGAAGTTTAGGTCGCCGTCCGTGATCAGGATGACCTGGTTGTTCCAGCCGTCCCGGTATGTTTTTTCGCCGATGGCGTAAGCAGTCTCGATGCCGGCGGAGCCGTTGGTAGAGCCCTCGATCCAGACGGTCAGGATGTCACCCATGATGTCCTCCAGATCGCCGCGGCCGCTGACCACATGGTTCGAGAAGATCGTATGGTCCTCGGTGCTGTAGGTGATCAGACTCAGGACGTCGCCTTCCTTTAGCTTCGAAACGATCGTGGCCAGCGACTCGAGCGTGGTAACTTCCGTCGCGGTCATGCTGCCCGAAGCGTCCAGAAGGAGGACGATATTTTGATGCTCCTTCGGCGTGTCGTCTGCCTCGACATTGATATACAGAAGTTTCTTGTTTTTGCCTTTATCCATAAGCTCGGAGTTGATCTTAAACCGGGCTTTTTTCTCTGCATTTGCCGCCTTATGATCGTAATCGAAGTAGTTCAGGATCTCCTCGATGCGGACTTGGGAAATGTCGATCGCCCGGCCGGTGCGGCGCTGGTTCAGCAGGATGCCGACCGAGGCTGTGCTCGTGGTCATCCGAAAGGTAGAAGTCGGGGCTGTAAGCACGGACTTGGCATCTTTTTCCTCGATGAGTTCGTAAGAATCCGTGGCGAGTTTTTCCGGATCGATCGGTATGCCGGGAACCGGCATGGAGGCTTGTGCCATGGAAGCACCGGCCAGTGTGGCACCGGCGGAAAACATGGCGTTGCTCATCATCATGCCGCCGCAAAACGCCGCCGGCATGCCCATGCCTGCAGGGGCGTAGGCAGCGGTAGCGCCACCGAAAGAGGCCCCGCGAAGATCCGCCGGCCTCAGGAACGGTTCGGCTTCCTTCCGGAGCTCGTCCGGAAGTTCCGAAAAATGTTCTCTTACATAATCGCGGATCGATGAGGATGAATAGTTCGGGAACTCCGTGAGCCAGTCATAGATCCGGTCCAGACGGTTTTCCCGCGGGAAGAGCGAAGCCAGGCAGGCGGTGCTGAGGTCTCCGTAGGTCAGGATCGCCAGGACGGTAGCGGCCTTTTCGCCGTAGCCCAGCGACAGAAAATACTCATATTTTTCCAGGTTTAACAGGTTGTCGTTGATCTCAACTTTGAAATCCATATATACATTCCTCCTACGTGCTAAGGATAAGATAGTATTATTTTATCATAGGGGAGAGAAGGCTTCAATAGACAAATTCCTCAGAGCGGTTTTTTGCTTGCATTTTCCGCCTGTTTTTTATATACTGTTATATGGAAAGGTGTGCGCTGCAAAAGGAGGGGCACGGGGGTATGATTCGCCCTGCGGCGCGGTGGATACGGGGAGGCTTCGCCAACAGATCAAGGGGCCGAAACCGTTGTTTCTAAAAGGGGGATGTTATGAAGTTTCGATACCGACTCATGCTCAGTTGCCTGATCATGGTAATATTGCCGGTCTGTCTGATCGTAGCACTGGGTATGTTTTTCTTCAACACACAGCGCGCCCGCTTCGAGGTCGCGTATAACCGGGGGCTGGGCGGCGACGTAAGTGCGGCCGCGGTCTCCAGTATCTGCGAGATGGCCGGAAAGGTCGTCTCCCGCGAGATCGAAGTGGAGCCGACGCGGTTTCGCGGCACCTCGCGTTGCGAAGCGTATAACGATTACCTGATGAATTCGATGAACTGCTTCCTGATCGTTTTCGATGCAGACAGAAGCTATTGCGGTGACTCGGTCTCCACCGAATTCATCAATAAACTGCGGATGATCACGAAGATGGACAGCGTCCAGTATTCTTCGGATGAGGACATCTTTTACATGCTCGTAAATTCCGATCCCGACAGTCAGGTGGAGAGCGGAAGAGTATTCGTTGCGACGTTCGCGGATCATGATATTCCGGCGTTCCGGAATTTCATCATATTGTTTATCTCGTGTGCGATCCTGATCCTGTTCCTGACGGCGATCCTGATCATCACGGGCTTCTCCAAATCGATCCTCAACCCGATCCGCGCGGTGCAGAAAGCATCCCGTAAGGTTCGGGACGGCGACTACGATTATGAACTTAACATCAAGGACCGCGAGTTTGAACCGCTTTGTGAGGACTTCAATCAGATGCGCCTGCGCCTGAAGGAGTCGGAGAAGATAAAGGCGGAGGCGGACCGCGAAAACCAGGAACTGATCAGCAACATCGGCCACGATCTGAAGACACCGCTGACGGCGATCAAAGGATATGTGGAGGGCTTGCTGGATAATATAGCCGACACGCCGGAGCAGAGGGAACGGTACCTGAACACGATCCTGAATAAGACGAACGATATGCAGCGTCTGATCGACGAATTGTGTTTCTACTCACGCATTGACACCAACCGCGTGATCTACCATTTTCTGCCGATCCCGGTCGCGGATTTCTTCCGTGATTTCGCGGACGAGACGGAGTTGGATCTTACGTCGCGGGGCATGAAGTTGGAGTTTTCCTGCGAGGTAGAGGACGACGTTTTGGTGAAGGCGGACCCCGAGCAGCTTCGACGGGTCGTGGATAATATTATCGGAAACAGTGTAAAATACATGGATAAGCCGGAAGGCGAGGGCGCCGTCGGTATCCACCTCTGGGCAGACGAGAAGACAGTCTACACGGAGCTTAGAGATAACGGCCCGGGTATCAGTGAAGATGCATTGCCCTACATTTTCGACCGGTTCTACCGGGCGGATGCGGCACGTAACCAAAACCAGGCAGGCAGCGGGATCGGTCTTTCGATCGTTCAGAAGATCGTAGAAGACCACGGCGGTACGGTCTATGCGACCAGCAAACCGGGGGAAGGAACGACGATCACGATCGAACTGGCCATTTACGAAGAGGAAGAGGAAAGCGAAGATGAAAAAGATATTGATCGTTGAAGATGAGCTAAGCATTGCCCAGCTGGAGCGCGATTATCTCCAGGTCAGCGGCTATGAAGTCGAGGTCGCTACGGAAGGCGACAAAGGTCTGCAACTCGTTATGCACGAGTCCTACGACCTCGTGATCCTGGATCTGATGCTTCCGGGCGTGGACGGATACGAGATCTGCCGCCGCCTGCGCAGCATTTCGGAGGTTCCCGTTATCGTGGTCTCCGCGAAGAAAGAGGACTCGGATAAGATCCGCGTCTTCGGTCTCGGTGCGGATGATTTCATGACGAAACCGTTCTCTCCGAGCGAACTGGTGGCCCGTGTTAATGCGCACATGAGCCGCTATGACCGTCTGGTCAATGCGGCGAAGGACCGCAGAAACGAGGACATCCTCGAAGTCCGTGATCTGTCGTTCGACCGCGCGGCGCGCCGCGTGATGCTCTACGGAAAAGAGATCACGCTGACACAGAAGGAGTACGACCTCCTGCTGTTTTTGGCAGAGCATCCGAACACGGTATTTACGAAAGAAGATCTGTTCCGGAATATCTGGGGCTTCGAAGTGGTCGGCGACACGGCGACCGTAACGGTGCACGTGAAGAAGATCCGCGAGAAGATCGAGATCGACCCCACGAAGCCGAAATACATCGAGACCATCTGGGGGGTCGGCTACCGTTTCCATCGGTAGAGTAAGTTTTAAGGAGTTATAAGCAACATGGAAGAGCAGAAGAAAAATCTGTTTGAGGAGGAACGCTGGCTGATCCCCGTGACGGGTATCCTGGTGGTGGTTTTCGGCGTTCTGGTTTACCTGGTCGTGTATTTGGGAGGCTATTCCGACGCGGCGATCGCCAAGATCATCGGTACGGACCGGATGAAGCCGAAGTACGAAGACCTCGCGGATTATCAGGAGTTTAAGGATTTCGTCACCTACCAGCGCGCGCTCGGTGAGGAGGCGGACCTGAAGAATATTACACAGGTAGTCGATTTCGCGGACAATGTTTTCGTCGGCGTGGTAGAACGCTATGTCCGGACGAACGTCGGCGACTACCCGGAAACGATCTATGCGGTGCGCGTGGTCGAAAACCTGAAAGGGGAATTGGAGAAGGACAGCGTAGTCGAGGTAACGAAGGTCGGCGGCTTGAACCGAAGCAACCGGCGTTACGTGCTGTTCGAAAACGATATCCTTCCGAGCGTCGGCTCGACCTACGTTTTCTCATCGCGGATCAGCATCGATAAGAATGATAAGCAGCAGTTGCGGTGTGCGCTCCCGAACA
This sequence comes from Lachnospiraceae bacterium, assembly GCA_017548765.1. Classification (GTDB taxonomy): domain Bacteria; phylum Bacillota; class Clostridia; order Lachnospirales; family Lachnospiraceae; genus UBA1201. The sequence continues at coordinate 97,593 of JAFYZH010000057.1, forward strand.
TGACCGTTCGCCTGGCGGGTAAGGATTATCAGGACGATCCGACCTACATCCAGTACAGCGAAGCATGCAAAGCATTGGCCACGGAATAATACCTTACGGCTTCTTACAAAACCTTTAAGAAAATATCAACTGCATTGAATTCGCAATGGGTCGATGTTAAAATGATCCACAGAAGGGGCTTTGTGTGCATTGCCCCGGATTTGATGCATTGCGGTTTATAAATTTGGAGGAGGACAAGGAAGTGATTCTTACCTATAAGTGCCCCGGATGCGCCGGCGCGATGGCGTTTAACGAAGCAACCGGGAAGATGGAATGTCCGTTCTGCGGGCGCTCGGAGACCATCGAGACCATGCAGCAGATCTATCTCGAAGAGGAAGCAAAGGCTGAGGCTGCTGCGGCTGGCCAGGCGGAGAGCATCCACATCGATACGATCGATCTGGGCGCGGATATGATGGACTCCGCGTCGGCGGCTGTGGATTCTGCGTCTGCGGCAGTTTCGATCGAGCATACAGATGACCGCGAGCAGGTAGAGGAGGAGCAGATCCGACTGCGTTCCTACACGTGCTCCAGTTGCGGTGGCGAGATCCTGACGGATGATGTTACCGCGGCAACGTTCTGCAGTTACTGCGGAAACCCGACATTGATCGCGGAGCAGCTGACCGGACAGAAGCGCCCGGCTCGTCTGATCCCGTTCATGATCCAGAAAGATAAGGCGATCGAAGGCTTCCATGCATGGACGCATAAGGGTATCCTGACCCCGAGCACCTTCCGTTCGAAGACCAACCTCGAGAAGACAGTAGGCCTCTACGTTCCGTTCTGGCTCTTTGACTATGGCGTTTTGGTGAATTATCAGGCCGACGGCCAGATCATTACCCACGAGATCCGCGGAGATTACCGCTTGACGCACACCGATCACTACGATGTGCATCGTAAGATCCATGCGGAGTACGATATGGTGCCGGCGGATGCGTCGAAAGCCATGGATGATAATATGATGGACTGCCTGGAGCCGTTCAACTATACGGCGATGAAGGCGTTCGAGATGCCGTATCTGTCCGGTTTCTATGCCGAGAAGAACAGCTACACGGATGAGGAGATGGCACCGCGCGTTAAGACACGTGTTGCCGGCTTCGGTGAGCAGCATGCGCGCGGAACGATAAAGGGCTACGCGAATGTGGTCACGAAGGGTAAGGACATCCGGATGAGCCTGAAGAAGACGGAGTATGTGCTCCTTCCGGTTTGGGTCATCAACTATGAATACAAAGGGCAGCATTATACATTTGCCATGAACGGACAGACCGGTAAGATGGTCGGCGTTCTGCCTGTCAGCAAAGCGAAGGCCGGGATCATGTTCGGATCGATCATGGCCGTGGTCTGGGGCTTATTAACAGCGTTCGGAGGTGTGTTCTGATGAAGAAGAAAATACTATCCGTGATCTGCGCAGCGTTGGTCCTGATGTTTACGCTGCAACTTCCAGCAGGGAAGACATTTGCCGATTCCACCCGCTCGAATGTATACGATGAAAGCGGTTACCTTTCCTATGCAGAGGCGGAAGAGGTAGACGACCTGTATGACTCACTGCTGGCCGAAGTCGGCACGCAGTTTGTATTCCTGACGACCGATAAGGATCTTCCCACGGATGATACTATCCCGACGGATTTCCCTTATCTGAGTGAATATCTCGATAGTTCCACACCGTGTGTTATCTTGATGATCAGCTATCTGTCGAACACCGCGACGATCCGTGTGACCGATCCGAATCTGACAGAGGAACAGCTGAACAGCATGCTGGGCACCATGATCAACTATCTCAACCAGGGTGATGTGAAGATGGCCGCGTGCGAGGCGGCGATCGAAGCATCGGAGTACCTGATGCCGGAGTTCGATCCTGCTGCGTACAGAGACTGGATCTTGGGATCGGATACCACGTCCCAGAACAATACTACGAACAACTATGAAAATGCTTATGCAGGACGTCATATCGATGACCAGGTAGGCCTTCTGAGTCAGGAGGATGCTGAGCGGTTGGAGAAACTTCTTGCAGAGAAATCCGAGGAGATCGGTGTTGATATCATCTTCTTGTCTGAGAGCTATTTCTCCGATAATGCGGATTCGGCGTGTGCTCATTTGGGCGATGTGTGCCGGAATAAAGGCTACGGCTACGGCGACGAGCGCTACGTCATAATGTTTGCGATCAGTGTCAACAACCGTTATGCCATGGCTTATGAATGGTCGACAGATATCGAAAAATACCACCGTTATCTTCAGGTCGAGCTGGATGATATCTTCGATGCGGTAAAACCGAACTTGTCGACGGGTATGAACAGCAGAGAGGCGCATTCGATGGATAGCTCCCGCGCAGCGTTTGCTAAAGCGGCTGAGACCTTCGTGGACTATGCGGTACGTCATGCAGACTTGGACAATGCTCCGTATGAGGCATATGACTACTCGGATGACTACGAAAGATACGACCTGGATGGGCATCGTGCCCCTCTTTGGGGAAGATTTGGACTTTTCGCACTGATCGGAGCAGGCATCGGCGGCATCGTGACCGGTTTCAGCGCAACGAAGCACAAACCGAAGACGGTCACCGATCCCGAAGTATATAACAACCGAAATGAATTCCAGATCTTAGAGAGCAGCGACAACTTCCGTGTACGTACCACCACGCGCGTTCGCATTTCCAGTGAAAGCAGCGGTGGAGGCGGACACAGCCACGGTGGCGGCGGCGGTGGCGGCGGCCATGGATCAGGAGGACATTTTTAACAACAGGTCATACGTGGCGGAGGCGTGTTTCACACGCAAGGCCCTTGCAAGCTCGCTTGCATAAGGGCGCGACGTGTGAAACGTGGTCCTCTCCACGAGAGGACCGCCCCCAAATGAGCCGGACAGAAGCCCGAAGGGCGATTCTGCGTTAGCAGAAGGGACGGCGAATTGGGGGGAGACGACACGTAGACATAGAAAGGAAATCCTATGTTAGCTGGTTGGAGTACCGGATATACGATAGCGACCGTTTTCATGGTCGTCTTGATCATAAGCCTTCTGGTAGCTTCTGACCGGGGGGACATAGAGATCCGTCGGCGCAGGCCGAAGGACGGACGGCGCAGTACATGGCGTGAGGCCGTGGCTGCCCGTAGAGAAGAAAGACAACTGGAGCGCGAAGAACGACGCGAGGAAAAGCGCCAGGAGCATGAGCGAAAGGCGGAAGAAAAACGTCGCGAACGCGAAGAGAAAGCAGAATAAAAAAAGGAGGGGGGCGGAGAGGCTTCGCCCCGAAAGACGAACATGGAGAAACAGAATCCGATCGTAACATTCCAAATGAATAGCGGCAAGGTCATCAAGGCGGAGCTTTATCCGGACATTGCCCCGAACACGGTCAATAATTTCATCAGCCTGATCCAGAAGGGCTTTTATGACGGCGTGTGCTTCCACCGCGTCATCAACGGCTTTATGATCCAGGGCGGTGACCCGCAGGGCACCGGCATGGGCGGCCCCGGCTACAAGATCGCCGGCGAGTTCTCCCACAATGGTTTCAACAATCCGCTGAAGCATACCCCGGGCGTTCTGTCCATGGCTCGTTCCATGATGCCGAACTCCGCTGGTTCGCAGTTCTTCATCATGCATAAGACCTCCCCGCACCTCGACGGCGAGTACGCTGCGTTCGGTAAGGTCATCGAAGGCATGGACGTGGTCGACGAGATCGCTACGGTCCGCACGGATCGCAACGACCGCCCGCTCGAGCCTGTGATCATGGATAAGGTTACCGTTGACACTTTTGGCGTTACCTACCCGGAGGTAGTAAAATACTAAAATATGGCCAGAGTATTTAACATGGAGGACGGAGGCCGCGTGCTGGTCCTGTCCGCGGAGGAAGGCATGGTCTCACATATGGCGCGTGGCGAATGTGTGATCGGCGTGCGTTCCGGAAGTGATCTTCCGCCGCTTCCCGGCGGTTGTTACCTGGTAGATGAAGAAGAGAGCGTAGATGCGGTCTTTGCGGATCGTGTCTACGCCCGCTTTCGTAATAAACCATGGAAGATCGGGGAAAATGATACGGTTTTGCTTCGGGAGTTTTCCGTCGACGATATCAGAGAGTTGTACCTTCTCGAACAGGAGATGCAGGCTTATCCGGCGGTATCGGGCATTCTGGGAGAACTTGCGGACACGCCGTGGGAGGGACTGCCCGCGGACGTAAGGGAAGCATTGACCGCGAAGCTTTCTTCCTACATCGAACATCAATATGCTTTTTACGAATACGGCCTGTGGGGGATCTACCTCAGATCGGAAGATCGCCTGATCGGTATGTGCGGATTTTCCGTGACGGAGGAGGGCGTTCCTTCGCTGGGATACTATGTCAGCCCGGCGTATCGGAGGCGCGGCATAGCGACGCAGTGCTGCCGCATGGCGCTCGATTTTGTCGAGAACTGGGTGCAGACGGAAGAAGTCAGCGCGGATATCGACCGCGAGAATTTTGCGTCCCTGTGCATCGTTCGCGCGCTCGGATTTGTCGAGATGAAGGGCGATGGGCAGCGCCTGCAGTTCAGGAAGACATTGGCCGGAGATAAGACGGACCCGGACAGCCCGGAAGCAGGGGCGCTTTGGAATAAGATCCTGTCGGCTGCCGGAAAACAGTTTAGGAGATAGTTCATCATGAATGACACGTTCCGCCGCTTTTGCGGACATTTCACCACCATTACGAAACATCATCATCAGGTGTTCATCCACTGCGTGAAGGCGGGCATCCCGCTGCAGGGGCTGACGCACGATCTGTCGAAATATACCCCGGAGGAGTTCATCCCGGGAGTGCGCTATTACACGGGCGTAAAGAGCCCGAACGAGGGAGAACGTAAGGATCTGGGTTACTCCCGTGCGTGGATGCATCACAAAGGACGGAATAAACATCATTTTGAATACTGGTCGGATATCGACCCGGTGACACAGCGGTACGAGCCGGTGCCGATGCCCATGCGTTACGTGATCGAGATGTTCTGCGACCGCGTGGCGGCGAGTAAGGTCTACGCGCGCGGCAACTATAACGACACCATGCCGTTGGAATACTACCTGAAGAATAAGAAGTACTACGTTGGTTACCTGCACCCGAAGTCCGCGAGGATCCTGGAGAAGCTCTTCCGCATGCTCGCGTCAGCCGGTGAGGTGAAGACATTTGCCTATATACGCTCCTTGCGGATCTACAAGATATGAAGACGATCGAGATATTGGGCGATAATCGCTATGAAACATACACAAAAATACGAGAAGGCAGCCGTGCGGTGATCGAGCGGGACGGGAAACTCCTGCTTACATACGAGACGGTGTCCGGCTGGTGGCTCATCCCGGGCGGCGGCATCGAGGCGGGGGAAACACCGCAGATGTGCTGCGTACGTGAAGTGGAAGAGGAGACCGGCTACATCGTCCGTCCGCTCCGTAAGTTCCTGACCATAAACGAATACTATGAGGAGTACCGCTACATTAGCCACTATTTCATCTGCGAAGTGGTCGGCATTGGGAAAATGCACCTGACCGAACAGGAGGTCCGCCGCGGCGTAGAGCTTGCGTGGATCCCACTTTCCGAGGCGATCGACGAGTTTTCCAAGCATGCAACCTACGCGGCGACCAGTGAAGAAAAACGCGGCTCCTACCAGCGGGAATATACTGCACTTTGCGAGTATTCGGCGCTGATGGAGAATGAGGCCAGCGAGGACACACCCGTGACGGAGCGGCCGGAGTCGCCCTATGGCTATCTCGAATATACGACCGCGGATGGGTCGATCATGTATTACACCTACAAGGATAGCAGGTATACATTGACCTCGCAACCTTATGAACCGCTCATTTATGTTAAGGATGGCGGGACGCTGACTTGCATATTGCACATGGCGTTCAATACGGAGGAGCTCGTGGACGCGTTTTCCGATGGTGGGACCGTGAGGGCGGTCGACTGGGTGGATTACGACGAGAAGACGTTCTGCAAGATATTGGCCACGGCACTCGACAGCAAACGCAGTGAACTGGATTACACATACGCCGCGAGACTCGCGGGAGAGGGAAAGGCAAAGAAATGGCAAAACGAGAAGTGATCGATGGACGCCTCCACGTCGGGGATTGGATCTATGACGCGCCGGCGGCTGAACCCGACGCCGAAGGAAAAACCTTTCTGGCCGGCATGAAGAATACGTCCGATGGTGAGTTTTACGAGCTGAGCCTGGATGAAGAAGGCTTCCCTTACGAGCGAAAATTCTGGGAAAATGATAAGCCGGTCGCGGTTATGTGGAAGCGAATGACCCTGGATGCGTTCATTGAGAAACTCGAAGAATTTCGGTACGCAGTCATGGGTACCGCTTTGGAAACGTGGATCGCGACTTACGACGAAGCGGTCAAAAAAGCGTCCCTGGCCTACGCGAGCCTGCTGTCCGGCACCTATTACGGCAATCCTGCCATCACAAAGTTCGTTGTTTACGACCTATCCGCGGAAGACACGCCCATGCGCTTCCTGCCCGGAAACGGTAGCGATCCCGTCCGCCTGGAGAAATACATCTTCAAGAAAATGAAGGATGGAACGGTCGAACTCGAAGTCCAGATCGGCTGGCCCGCCGGCTCCCACTGGGACGGCTCCGGCTTCAACCGCGCCCTCCCCGCCGAATGGTTCACCCTCCCCTGGGACGATTTTCTGGATGCCCTCTGTAAGAGTTACCCCGCCGAGAAATATTCATACACGAAACCTGAACTGAAAAACACCGAAGGCCTCCGGGAATACCTCGGGATCAGAAAATAGAATTATCGCAAATCAAAAGCCCGCATCTCATGGCGTCCATGAGATGCGGGCTGAATTATTATCTTCGGTCCGGAATGGATCATTCTGCGCTTTCTTCGGGGTCACATTTTCCGAGGGAGCGGATGTATTCAAAGAGTTTTATAACATTTTCCTCGTGGGGAGGGTAGATGTAGCAACCGACATAGAGCGAGGAAATGTCATCATAGCCGACCAGTTCCAGGGCCGTCGAGATCTTGTAGTCGTTAATGCGAAGGATCGTCTGCTCTTTCGTTACGGTCTCACCGGTATCTTCGTCCGTTTTGGTGAAGGTGCGGACGATGATGTCATCCTTAAAATACTCGTAGAGGTCAGCGGGCAGAAGCTCGCGGAGATCCCTCCAGAAGTGCTGCTTGCCGAAATGGTTTAAGCCGGCCTCGTCGGTGATCACATAGTCGAGCTGGTGCGCGACGATGTACATGACGATCTTCTGCTCGACCTCGTTGCTGTACTGGCCCATGAAGAGGCCGCGCTCCAGGAAGGTTTCTTCCTTCGGGCCGACGCCGACGTATTCGTCGAGATCCGCGCTGAATGTCTCAATATTATCGCAGGACAGATTCAGCACGATGCCGAAGAGAACGTCGTCCTTACGGTTTTTGTAGTGAAGGATGAGCGAAACGATGACTATGATCGCGATGGCAATGAAAATGATGTGTGCGGTATAGTAGTCGAAAATGTAGCCCACTTTCGCCTTAAAGCCTTTCAGCTCTTTTATCTTTTTGATCTCGCCTTTAAAGGTCTTGTTGACACTTTGGCGCTCTTTTTCCTGTTCAGTCATAAGAAACAACTCCAAAATCCAGAAAGTATGCGATGGACCGCCCTCCCAAAAGGGAGAATTCACGGCGAAATCGCGTCACTGACTATCATACCATAAACTACAACGATTGTGTAGGGGAAAAAGATAATAAAAGGTTTGCATTTTCTTCTGCGGTTTGGTATAATAAAGTAGTATATCATTTCCTGTTAGAAACAGAGGTAAGTTCATGGGTGGATTGTTCAACGTTGATAACCCGTTTTGGACGTTTGTGGGGAAGTTGGCAGATGCCATGCTCCTCGGCGCATTATGGCTGGTGCTTTCGATCACGGTGATCGGCTACGGCCCTGCGACTACGGCGTTGTACTATGTCACGTTTAAGATGGTGCGCAACGAAGAGAACTACGTATATAAGATGTTCTTCAAATCCTTTAAGGAAAACTTCCGACAGGGCGCCATCATCGGAGTGATAAATCTCCTGTTGGCCTTCCTGATCGTTTTTGATCTTTGGGTATACTACAATCAGGATACGAAGGCCAGCGCATATCTGTTCGTGCTGTTTCTGGCGTTTGCGTTTATTTGGATCATCGGCAGCATTTACATTTTCGCGATCCTTTCGAAGTTTTCGAACAGCGTAAAAGTAATGTATGTGATGTCGTTTGCGTTGTCCATTAAACACTTCGGAACGACGCTCATTTGCCTCGCGATCCTGGTAGGCTGCGCTGCGGCCGTGATCTTTATCCCGCCGTTGTTGGTTTTCATCGGCGGCGCGTGCATCTTCTTCATGGCTTTCCCGTTGCGGAAGATCATGGACATCTACACACAGAAGATCCTGGACCAGCAAGCGGCAAATGCATACCCGTCCGACGAGAAAAAACAGTCGGAGGAGCATCCGGAAGATCCCTCGGGCGAAGAAGCCCCGGATGCAGAGGAAGTTGGTGAAACTTCGGAACCTTGGGATGATGTGCCTGAAGAGGACGCACCGACCGGGGACGAGGAAAATAATTAAAGATAATGAAGCGGATCGATGCCGGAAGTAGGGCCGGTGTTGATGCGATCTACATTAAGGGAGGAAAGGAGGTGCCAGACATGCGGTATTCATGTGAAAAATGCAAGAAGAAGTTTGAGTTCCGCGATATCATATATTTTTGTCCGTATTGCGGAAACGGTTTGGCACAGTCTGATAAGGCGGAAGAGGAAAAAGCAAAACGCGAAGCTGAGGAGGCGGCGAAGCGCGAGGCTGAGGAAGTAGCGAAGCGTGAGGCAGCAGAGAAGGCAAAACGCGAGGCGGCTGAGAAGGCATCGAGGGAAAGCGAGTCACGTAAGGCGGCCAGAAAGGACGGCGCTTCGGACGACCCGCTCGCTAAGATAGCAGAGCAGTTGACCGCGAAGTTGGCGCAGGAAGTCCAGACAGAACTGAAAAACGCTGAAAAAGAAACCAAGTCAGATAAGGCAGAGAAGACTGCAGAGAAGGCAGCAGAAGCAAAAGAACCGGCACAGAAACCCGAACCCGAGCGTAAGAGACCGCCGCGCGCAGCAGGCGGAGCGATCCCGGGACGCGAGCTGAAACTGAAGAAGAAGTATTCCGCGATGGTTTCCAGCTGTGTCGACACGATCAACGATATCGCCTGTGCGAAGGTGAACGCTATCATGCCGGGTGGCAGTCTGTCCCAGTACGTTGGGAACGTAGAGCTGATCCGCCAGAGTGTGAGCAGCCGAACCGCATTGTCCAGGATCGAAGGTTTTTTGGATACGATCGACAACGTTATCCTGACCATGAAAGAGAACACGAAGGAAAATGCAGAATCCCGCTTAAAGGCAGCGGTGAACGATATCGACGAACTGGTTCGCGAACTGTATTCACTTACGGGACGTTCCTACGAGAGCGGTAAGCTGATGCATACGGCGGAGAGTGCGCAGATCGAGCAGACTTGTACGAAGAAGGATATCCAGATCCTCTACAAGCAGGTGATCGGAGCATATCAGAAGTATAAGAGATGCGTTAACCAGAATGGTATGGATGCGGTATTCCCGTCCAACCTGCATGGAAGTAATGTTCTTTCGTTCTCGGATGAGTACGATGACGACATGGCTCAGACCGAGCTGGATCGCGTAGAGTTCCTGAACATCAACGATGCCATCGAGTACATGAAGGAAAACAACGAGCGTAAGTACTGGGGTATGATGAATGAGGATTATGTTCCTCATGTCGACGTATTCTGGCGCGGACTCGAGGAACTGTGTAGCTGTATCGACCACCAGGTTGCAGTGAAATTCGATGAGTTCCTCCTGTGTATCGATGCCGAGACCGCTACAGAGCTTGAGAACGACATCATGAGCCCGAAGTTCGCTGTGGACGACGCGAAGATGGCGAAGGCGACGGAGTTCCAGAAGAAGCTTTCCGAGGAATATCAGAAGGTCATCAACCGTAAGAAGAACGGAGACGATTACTATCGTTAATACCATGCCGCAGATCGACAGATCCGGCAAAAAATATACGACCGCCGATGGTTTTTCAGACCGTCGGCGGTTGATTTTTTGTGTTTTTTGATGTATACTGTATACACATGAAAGAGTGAGCCTTTCGCGTTGCCCCGGACCTAAGATGCGGGCATCGGAGCGGCGACGGAGGAAAATAATCATAAGAGGATCCGAATGATCAATGAAATGAGAACGCGGGCCAGGGCGAAGATCAATCTGGCATTGGATATCACGGGAACGCGGGCGGACGGCTATCATGACGTCCGTATGATCATGCAGTCTTTGAGCCTGTATGACGACATCTATCTGCGGAGGATCCCGGAACCGGAGATCCGACTGACGTCGAATTTCCGCTTCATCCCAACGAATCAGATGAACCTGGCGTACCAGGCGGCGGAGCTTTTGTTTAAGGAGTTTGATCTGCCGGGTGGTATCGCTATCGATCTGAATAAGCGGATACCTGCGGCCGCGGGCCTGGCCGGCGGCAGTTCGGACGCGGCGTCGGTGCTGTTTGCGATCTCGCGGATGTTCAACCTTCCGTTGTCGCGAGGGATGCTGATGAAGCGAGGACTCACGATCGGTGCGGACGTGCCGTTCTGCCTGATGCGCGGGACTGCATTGGCCGAAGGGATCGGAGAGGAACTGACCCGACTTCCGGCTGCGCCGCACTACTACGTGCTGCTGGTGACGCCGCCGTTCGGTGTGTCGACGCGTAAGGTCTACACCGAGCTGGATTCGCTCACCGAGTCGCTTAAACATCCGGATGTGGATGCCATGATCCGCGAGATCGAGCAGCCGAAGGGGGACCTTCCGAAGCTTTTGGGGAACTGCCTGGAGCAGGTGACCATCCCCATGCATCCGGTGATCGCGGATATCAAACGGGACATGATCGCGCTGGGCGCGGTGGCTTCGCTCATGAGCGGAAGCGGGCCGACGGTGTTCGGCCTGTTTGAAGACGCTAATACGATGAAGGCGGCCTATAATACACTACGCGCGCATCATTACCCCGGACGTATCAATTACACAGAGTTTTACGACCCCGCCGCCGAGTATTCGCAGAGATATGTTCAGCGTAACGAGGAGTAAGGAGCAGACTATGCAAAACGATAAGATGGATGAGTATATCAAATTAAACATGAACGAGTATCTGCCCCTGCGCGATGTCGTGTTCAACACGTTGCGGCAGCTGATCCTGAAGGGGGAACTGGCTCCGGGCGAGCGCCTCATGGAGGTCGCACTCGCGACGCGTCTGGGCGTCAGCCGTACGCCGGTGCGTGAGGCGATCCGTAAGCTCGAGCTCGAGGGCCTCGTGGTCAATATCCCTCGGCGCGGCGCCGAGGTCGCGCGGATCTCCGAGAAGAACCTGCGTGACGTCCTGGAGGTGCGCCGGACGCTGGAGGATCTGGCGGTGAGCCTGGCCTGCCGTCGAATTACCGAGGAGAAACTGCTGGAGCTTAAGCGGGCGAACTCCTATTTTGAGCTTTCATTGTCCACGGACGATGCGACGACGATCGCGGAGGCGGACGAGAAGTTCCACGACCTGATCTACCTGGCGACGCAGAATGACAAACTCCTGCAGTTGATGAACAACATCCGCGAGCAGATGTACCGCTATCGTTTGGAATATATTAAGGATGCGAATAAGCGGCGTGCGCTGGTCGCAGAGCATAAGGTGATCGTGTCCGCACTGGAGAAGGGGGATGAAGAGGCCGCGCGTAAGGCGATGTGGAAGCACATCGAGAACCAGGAAGCGACGGTCGCGCAGAACCTTTCCTTTCGCTAGAGGTAGTGCCCATGTATGAGAATAAACGATCGGCCGTGATCGATTTCCGGATCGTGACGCGCGTGGACGGGGCGGAAGAGGTAACGGAGTATTCCGGGGACGCATCCTGCGTGGAGACGGAGGGCGGTTTTTATACCTCGTTTGAGGAGAAGATCCCGGGCGCTGAGGAGAAGGTGCAGACGCTGCTGAAGGCGGAGGAGATCCTGGCGCTGGCCGGGGAGAACCGGTGGAAACTGACGTTGACGCGGCGAGGACCGATCCAGACGAAGATGGTGTTCATGACCGGGGAGGTCACACATTGCCCGTACAGGACGCCTGCCGGGGTGCTGCTTTTTGATATCGATACGCAAAGCACTTCGTTTTCGCAGGATTACAACGGGGCCGCTGCGAGTGCGGCGTACCGCGTGCTGCAGGGCGGCGAGGAGATCTCGCGGGCGGAGTTTTTGCTGCAGATCACTTATGTGGCCCAGGCGTGAGGCGAGGTCCGAAATCGACGCTTCGGAAAATGTGAAATATCGGTTCGGATGATGTATTTTTCCCGCTTTTTCAGGCGGCCACCTTGCATTTCCGAACGGATGAATTATAATAGGATTCAAGGCAGTTCGCGTGCCTTTGGGTCACACTTTTTGACCTATTGTATATCGTATCAACACTCGTTAGGAGGTTTTTTATGAGTAAAGTTACATTTGATTATTCGAAGACAGCAGGCGTGATCTCTGCGAAAGAGATCGAGAACATGAAGCCGATCATTGAGACCGCGAAGGCGACCCTGGTGAATAAGACCGGCGCGGGCAATGATTTCCTGGGCTGGATCGATCTGCCTGTCAACTACGATAAAGAGGAGTTTGCGCGCATTCAGGCGGCGGCAGCGAAGATCGCTTCCGACTCCGACGTGCTGATCGTCATCGGTATCGGCGGCTCCTATCTCGGCGCACGCGCGGCGATCGAGTTTTTGAGCAACAGCTTCTACAACAACCAGCCGAAGAGCGAGCGTAAGACACCCGAGATCTACTATGCGGGTAATTCCATTTCCGGTACCTACCTGAAGCACCTGTGCAAACTGGTCGAGGGTCGCGATTTCTCGGTGAATGTCATCTCCAAATCCGGTACGACGACCGAGCCGGCCATCGCATTCCGCGTATTCAAGAAGATGCTCGAGGATCGTTATGGCAAGGAAGGCGCTGCGAAGCGTATCTATGCTACGACCGATAAGAGCCGCGGCGCGCTGAAGAAGCTTGCGACCGAAGAGGGTTACGAGACCTTCGTGGTTCCGGATGATGTCGGCGGACGTTTCTCCGTTCTGACCGCAGTAGGTCTGCTTCCGATCGCTGTTTCCGGCGCAGACATCACGAAGTTGATGGAGGGCGCTGCTTCCGGACGTGAAGCTGCACTCAACCTGCCGTACGAGCAGAACGATGCTCTGATGTATGCGGCTGTCCGCAACATCCTGCTTCGTAAGGGTAAGAGCGTGGAGATCACTTGCAACTACGAGCCGAGCCTGCACTACATCGCAGAGTGGTGGAAGCAGCTGTTCGGTGAGAGCGAAGGTAAGGATCAGCGCGGTCTGTTCCCGGCTTCCGTGGATCTGACCACCGACCTGCACTCCATGGGCCAGTTCATCCAGGACGGCGCACGCATCATGTTCGAGACCGTTCTCTGCGTGGACACACCGAAGGAAGACATCACGATCGAGGCTGAGCCGGTCGATCTGGACGGCCTGAACTACCTGGCAGGAAAGACCATGGATTTCGTCAACAAGTCCGCGATGAACGGTACCGTTCTGGCGCACACCGACGGAAATGTTCCGAACCTGATGATCCACATCCCGGAGGAGAACGAATTCTTCCTGGGCCAGCTCTTCTATATGTATGAGTTCGCCTGCGGTGTCAGCGGCTACACCCTCGGTGTAAATCCGTTCGACCAGCCCGGCGTTGAAAGCTACAAGAAGAACATGTTCGCCCTTCTCGGCAAGCCCGGATACGAGGCAGAGAGAGAAGTGCTGATGAAGAGACTGTAATTGAAGTCAAAATAGACACTAGCCCGGCTAAGGGGAATGCCCAAAAGGCATTTTCCTTAGCCTTTTTCTTAGCCATTATGCCTTGATTAGGCATGAATTTTGAGTCGTCCGGCTAAGAAAACCGCCGAAACAGCGATTATCTTAGCCAGTGTGACTTTATTGGACACGAAATTCGAGCTGGTTGGCTAAGGGAAGTCCTGAAAATAGAGTTTTCCTTAGCCGGATCACTTTAGTAGAGTGTCTTTAATAACTTGTAGCATAAATACCCCTCTTCATCATATGGACATTTTCTTGTTTTTTTGTTACACTGTATTCGATGTATATGTGGACTGGACGAGTTGTCTCGTGACTGGATTTCAGTGTGAGTTTGAAACAACGCAGTATAAGCATTATCCCATATTAATACTTCAACGATTTCGGAGGACTGATTATGTTTCGCATGTGGTGTAAACTTTGCAAAAGCAACCACTTATTAGCCGACACGACCATCGAGGATGCATCCGACCTGAACCGCACGCGGAAGGTCTTCGCAGCATTGGAGGCGGCTTGTCATCAGTTCGATTTAGCCGTCCCTATCTGGCTCAACTCCAATATCGATGAATTCAAAAAAACATCAAAAACCCGCTTCCGCGATGACAGTTTCATAGAAAAGATCCCCTTCGACTTTCTGGAGATCCAGGTGATCGAAGAGGACATTTGAAAACATTTGCTCATTCAATATCCTAAAGTAGTCTTTAGGTTTTTTAACATTTTTCGAACTTCCCTGGTGTTCAGCGGGTATTTCCCGGTCTCAAAGGTCCAGATCAAAGAAACGTGTTGAAACAATCCGGCCGACTCATATTTGCGGATCTTCAGGAACGCGTTGTTCCGATACTCCATGTCGTCCATCATCCCGAAATGCTCCCAGTACACTTCCCTTCGTTCGAACATATTCAGAAGCGTAAAGTCCGGGTGCACGCTGCCAGATCCGAGTTTCAGGGGCTTTTCATAAAGAAAGGGAATCGACATTTCGTCCAACAGATCTGCGAGTATGAGCTCTGATTTCGATCTGACCCGCAGCCCTTGCCGGGTGTAATACTCCGGGAACTCCTCGGAAAATGCAACCCCTTCGTATTCTTGCTTCTTCCATTCGGAAAGGAATGCTTCATCCGATTTATATATGGGCATGACTAAGTCTCTCTTTAACATGGATAATCGTTTCATCGCTTCATTAAACGGGTCTTCCACCCAACCTTTTGACAGAACTTTTAATTTCTCCAAAGTTTCGTTCAGTTGAATTATCAGTTTCTCGTCGTATTCAATTTGAGCCAGGATCTCAGCGCGCTTGAGATCTTTTTTCTTTATGTATTTCCCGGTTTTTTCTGCTCCTTTTTCACGCATAAAATACTGACAGCTGCCTCCGTGCCGCGCCACTCTTAGCGAGACGCCTTCCGGGACTTGTTGTTTCAGCCGCTCTAATTCGCGTGCAACCTTCTTCTTGCTATCCTCTAGTGATGTAATCTCGTTGAGTATTTCCTTAGTTCTGAGCATTCTTCCTCCTTATTTGTTGTTGTATTGTTTTGTTTGATTTTTGTTGAGCTGGTTTTCTGCCAGGGAGGCTAAGGAAATTGCGATATTGGCGTTTCCCTTAGCCTTCTGGTACTCTATGAGCGGGTTTCATTTTCCTTTGGGCTAAGATAATTACGATATCAGTATTTTCCTTAGCCATATGTCACCTGTTAAGCGAATTTCATCTCCTATCTGGCTATGAGAATTGAGATATTCGCGTTTTTCTTAGCCTGTGGGAGAACGTTGAGCGAGTTTTGCCTCTCATCTGGCTAAGGAAATTACAATAATCTCGTTTTTCTTGGCTTTCCGGCCTGCGTTGAACTTGCATTCCTTCGTCACAGTTAAGAATTGCTTTCTTTTGAAATCATGATTTCACAGGCTGTATATTTTTCTTGAGTCCCCAAGCGCCGGGCCCGACATGGTCGGACCCGGCGCTTGATATCTGCTTATATTCAGTTATATTTTCTTAACCTATTCGAAGGCCTAATTGAACTGACTCATGTCCACTTCGAATACAAGTTTTCCAGCTGGCTGGTGAATGCCGCCAGATCTTTGTTGGTTCCGCTTTTGTTTGCCTCCACGGCAACGCGAAGCTTTTCGTAAGCCGCCAGAAGTCCATCGTAGGCGCTGCCCTTACGACGTTTTTCTTTCTTGCTTTTCGTCTTGGGTTCCGGAGTATCCCGAAGAGGGATCGGAGCCTCAAGCCGGATCCATGCGTTCGTCGCAAGATCAAAGGATGAGCCCGAATAAGGTGCTTCCGCGGCGCGGCCGATCCGCTCCTGAATAAGGTCGGCCAGAACCGGCATAGACTCATCGGTTCCATGGGTCAGGAAGATCCGCGCCGGGCGCGGCGAAAAATGGTCGATCCAGTTCAGTAACCCTGCCTGGTCCGCGTGCGACGACATATCTTTCATCATTTCAATATGCGCGCGCACTTTGATCTCTTCTCCAAACAGTTTTACGGTGTCTTCGCCATCCAGCAGAACACGCCCCAACGTGCCCACCGCCTGATAGCCGGCGAAAACGACACTGCACTCCGAACGCCACAGATTATGCTTCAGATGATGCCGGATCCGGCCGGCGTCGCACATACCTGCCGCTGAAATGATAACTTTCGGCTCCATATCGAAGTTGATCGCCTTCGATTCATCAGCCGTAACGGACAGATGGAGGTTGGGAAATGTGATCGGGTTGATCCCCTGCTCAACCAATGCCCGCGTCTCTTCATCAAAACAATCCTTTAAATTCTCGTGGAAGACCGCAGTCGCCTCAACTGCAAGCGGACTGTCCACGTAGACCGGGAAGCCGTCGTGACCCTTTACCAGTCCATCCTGCTTGATGTGACGGATCAGGTAGAGCAACTCCTGCGTGCGTCCCACGGCAAATGCCGGGAAGACTACATTGCCCCGACGATCCAGGGCCTCCTGGATAATGCGTGCCAGATCGGACACATGGTCGTAAACCTCGCCATGCAGGCGATTACCATAGGTGGACTCCATCACCACATAGTCGGCTTCGCGAATGTACTCCGGATTGCGGATCAGCGGCTTGTCATCGTTGCCGATATCGCCGGAAAAAACGATCTTCTTCTGAACATCGCCCTCGCGAATGAAGATTTCAATACTTGCCGATCCCAGCAGGTGCCCGGCGTCAATGAACCGAATGCTCAATCCATCCGCCAGTTCCACGCGCTCACCATATCCCACGCCGCGAAAATGCTCCAGCACACCTGCCGCGTCGTTCAGGTCGTAGATGGGCACGACCGCCGGCTTCCCGGCGCGCTGGCCCTTGCGGTTTTTCTGCTCCGCGTCGCTCATCTGGATATGTGCGCTGTCACGCAGCATGATGTTTGAAAGATCCTTCGTCGCTTCCGTACAGAAGACCTCTCCGTGGAAACCGAACTTATATGCATAGGGGATCATTCCTGCATGGTCAATGTGTGCATGTGTCAGTAGGATGTAATCCACGTCCGAGTACTTGACCGGCATCGGCGCGTTTTCATAGACATCCTGTCCCTGCTCCATACCGCAGTCGATCAAGATCGTCTTTCCACAAGCTTCCAAAAGATGCATGGAGCCCGTAACCTCGTGGTCGGCTCCGAGAAACGTAAGTTTCATATGTTCCCTTTCCCTGGTCGCCCGGTCGATTTCTTTCGGCCTAAGCGAGATTGATTTATGCTACTATTATACCAAAAATGATCGGGAAACGCCATAGTTATCACGCCGACTTTTCTTGTTGAAAATGTGAGCTTAATGAGGTGGAAAAGGCTAAGGAAAAGGATGACAGATGAGAGGCGGGCTGTATGCTTGCAAGCGGGGATGATCTGTGATACAATCAGAAGGGTTTCACGATAGGTGTTCGTGGACTTGAATGTGACGCCCGATATCGTGGGCGCGTGAGTATCAGGAGGCTATCGCCATGGCTGAACATGAAGAAGTTTTAAATTTGGAAGAGATCGCGCTACAGGCGCGTACGGTTTTGTTGCAGCTTTTGAAAGTTGCGAAGGCTTCGGAGGGAGACCTGTTGGTGGTCGGCTGCTCTTCGAGTGAGGTCTGTGGACAGAAGATCGGGACCGCATCGTCCGGCGAAGTGGGTCGCGTGATCTTTGAAGCATTATACAAAACGGCGAGTGAGAATGGCTTGTTCATCGCCGCCCAGTGTTGCGAGCACTTGAACCGCGCATTGATCATGGAGAAGAAAGCGGCTAAGGCGTTCGGCTATCCGATCGTGAATGTTCGTCCGCAGAAGAAGGCAGGCGGATCGTTTGCAACCGCGGCCTTTGAGACATTGGCAGAACCGGTAGCAGTCGAGCATGTGAAAGCAGCGCTCGGCATCGATATCGGCGATACGCTGATCGGCATGCATTTGCAGGATGTGGCGGTGCCTGTGCGCACAGCGCAGAAAACGATCGGCGATGCACGTGTCGTTTGCGCGCGCACTCGTGCGAAATTCATCGGAGGCGGTCGCGCTATCTATAATGAAGATCTGATGTAAAACCGGCCCCCGCGGCTAAGGAAAAGGCCGAAAGAGCAAAACTCTTAGCCGAGCGTGTGGAAAAACAAGAATAAAAACATCCTGAGGCTAAGGAAACAAGCCGGAAGGACTAAATACAGAGAAAATGTAGAGAGAACGAGGAAAGGTATCATGAATTATCAGGAGGCTTTGAATAAGCTGAAGCAGTATGGGGACCAGGAGCATGTGCTGAAGTACTTCGATCAGTTGTCGGAGACGCAGCAGGCGGATCTGCTGGCGCAGATCGAGGCGACGGATTTTTCACCGCTGCTTTTGGCGAAGGATAGGGAGAATCAGGTGAAGAAGGGCGTAATCACGCCGCTGGCTGCGATGCAGCTTTCGCAGATCGACGCGGAGCGTGAGCAGTTCGAGAAGATCGGCCTGGATGCGATCCGCGCTGGAAAGGTCGGCGCGGTCCTGCTGGCCGGAGGCATGGGCACACGCCTCGGTTCGGACGCCCCGAAGGGTATGTACAACATCGGCGAGACGAAGGATGTCTTCATCTTCCAGCGGATCATCGAGAACCTGCAGGATGTGGTGCGCGCAGCGCAGACCCCTGTGCATCTCTTCGTCATGACCAGTGATAAGAATAATGACGTGACCATCGCGTTCTTCAAGGAGAAGAATTACTTCGGTTACGATCCCGCATATGTGCATTTCTTTATCCAGGAGATGGCGCCGGCATCGGACTACGAGGGCCGCGTTTACATGGAGGAGCCCTGGAAGATCGCGACCAGCCCGAACGGCAACGGCGGTTGGTATGGTTCCATGGCGCGCTGCGGCATGCTCGATATCGTGGAGCAGGCCGGCATCGAATGGCTGAATGTATTTGCCGTGGACAATGTATTGCAGCGGATCGCGGATCCTGTATTCGTCGGAGCGACTATCGCCCGCGACTGCGTAGTCGGCTCTAAGGTCGTTAAGAAGGCCGCGCCGGACGAGAAGGTCGGCGTAATGTGCCTCGAGGACGGACGCCCGTCCATCGTGGAGTACTACGAACTCACCGACGAACTCATGGAAGCAAAGGATGAGAACGGCGATCCCGCCTACAACTTCGGCGTGATCCTGAACTACCTGTTCCGCGAGGATAAACTCCGCGAGATCATGAATAAGAACATGCCGCTCCACATCGTGGAGAAGAAGATCCCGCACATCGACGAGAACGGAGAGCACGTAGAGCCGAAGAGCCCGAACGGTTTCAAGTACGAGACCCTCGTGCTGGACATGATCCATCTGATGGACTCCTGCCTGCCGTTTGAAGTCGTACGCGAGAGAGAATTCGCCCCGATCAAAAACAAGACCGGCGTGGATTCCGTGGAAAGTGCAAAAGAATTGTGTAAAAAGAATGGAATCGTGTTATAAGCAGTGAGCCATGTGGCCTGAAAACGCTGACAGTGCGTGACATGTGACAGAAAGAACCGTCCCCATTGTCACATTATCACTCCCGCTTATAGGATTCTTAAGTATGAATAATGGGACTTATAAAAAGTGGAGAAAAATGAGCATTTCCCGCGGTTTTTTGCTTGCAAAAACCGAAACCGTACTTTACAATAAGTTTTAGTTGGGCCATAGTGCCATTCAGCTTAAGCGTATATTATTAAGGAGGACATTAATATGTCATACGTTGATGAAGTGTATCAGAGAGTGGTAGACCAGAACCCCGCTCAGCCTGAGTTCCATCAGGCAGTTAAGGAAGTTCTCGAGTCTCTCCGTGTAGTTATCGAGGCAAATGAAGAGGAGTTTAAGAGAGACGCTCTGCTTGAGCGCATCACAACTCCCGAGCGTCAGCTCCTGTTCCGTGTACCGTGGGTAGACGATAAGGGTCAGGTTCAGGTGAACAACGCATACCGCGTTCAGTTCAACTCTGCTATCGGACCGTACAAGGGCGGCCTTCGTTTGCACCCTTCAGTAAACCTGGGTATCATCAAGTTCCTCGGTTTCGAGCAGATCTTCAAGAATTCCCTCACCGGCCTGCCGATCGGCGGTGGTAAGGGTGGTTCCGATTTCGATCCTAAGGGTAAGTCGGACCGCGAAGTTATGGCATTCTGCCAGAGCTTCATGACAGAGCTTCACAAATATATCGGTGCTGACACCGACGTTCCTGCCGGCGACATCGGTACCGGCGCACGTGAGATCGGTTTCATGTACGGACAGTATAAGAGATTGACCGGACTGTACGAAGGCGTACTTACCGGTAAGGGCCTTTCCTACGGTGGTTCTTTAGCACGTACCGAAGCTACCGGTTACGGCCTGCTTTACATGACGGAAGAGATGCTGAAGTGCAACGGCATCGGCATCGCAGGAAAGACCTGCGCAGTTTCCGGTTCCGGTAACGTAGCTATCTACGCTATCCAGAAGGCACAGCAGCTCGGCGCTAAGCCGGTTACCTGCTCCGACTCCACAGGTTGGATCTACGATCCGGAAGGCATCGATGTTGCTCTCCTTAAGGAAGTTAAGGAAGTTAAGCGTGCTCGTCTGACCGAGTATGCAGCTAAGAGACCTTCTGCTCAGTATCATGATAAGAAGACCGAAGGCACAAATCAGTGGGAGATCAAGGTTGACATCGCTCTGCCTTGCGCAACCCAGAACGAGCTCAATCTTGACGATGCTAAGAAGCTCGTTGCTAACGGCGTTATCGCAGTTTGCGAAGGCGCTAACATGCCTACCACCCTCGAAGCTACCGAGTACTTCCAGGCTAACGGCGTTAAGTTCGTTCCCGGTAAGGCTGCAAATGCCGGCGGTGTTGCTACATCCGCACTCGAGATGAGCCAGAACTCCGAGCGTCTGAGCTGGACCTTCGAAGAGGTTGATGCTAAGCTCAAGAACATCATGGTAAATATCTTCCACAACCTGGACGATGCTTCTAAGAAGTACGGTTTGGAAGGCAACTACGTTGCAGGCGCAAACATCGCCGGCTTCCTGAAGGTTGCAGACGCCATGAAGGCACAGGGTATTGTTTAATAGATATTGTAAGGCACGAAAGTTGCGAAGCAACGGAGCGGCCCGTAGTATCATGTTAATTGAATACTAAATAACTCTATATAAAACCGGCCGTCGGCGTCTTTTGATATGTACCCCCTTTACTGGACAACCAGTAAGGAGGGTACATATTTTATGCGCTACAGTTATGAATTCAAACGAAAATGTGTTGAGATGTACAGAGAAGGATGTTGGCCAGAAACCCCACGCGGAATAAAAGATCCGGA
>JAFYZH010000058.1 GCA_017548765.1 Lachnospiraceae bacterium
GAGCCCGGGGAGGTCCTCCCCGGGCTCGAATTCTATTCAAATATCCGTTTTACTTACTTTTTCTTCCACTGCTTCGGGAAATACATCTTCGGCAGTGTCTTAAACGAGCGGTTGAACAACTCTGTCTCCTCTGCGGACAGCTCGGAATAGATCTCCGGCCATACCATGCGACCCGGCAACATCTCCAGTGCATGGGGCTTCAGTTCGTAGCCCATCAGAGCTTCCGAGAACGTTCCGTCCTCCATGGTGATCATGAAATTATCCGTGGTCTTGAAACCGAGGCGTGGATAATACGTCGGCTCGCCGAGGATGATCACGCCCGGATATTTGCCGTCCTTACGCACCATCTCCATGGTCTCCGTAAGCAGGATCTCACCGACGCCGCAGCCCTGCCACTCTGCCTTTACGCACAGCGGCCCGAACGTCGCCACCGAATGCTTCACGCCGAACGCATCCTCCACGGCGGCCTCACCATACATGATCATGCCGATGATCTCGCCATCCTTCACAGCGACGCGCGAATAATGCGGCAAATACGCATCACTCTTACGCATCTTATGCACCAGCAAATGCTCGTCGCAGCCCGGCATATACTTATTCCAGAAAGCCTCCTGGACCATCCGCTCGACCTCGTGGTACTCTTCCAAACGCTCCTCGCGGATCTCGATCTCGTCGCGCGTCACCTTCTTCGCCTTACGCAGGAAGTACGCCATCTCGATGCGGACATTTTTCTTCTTCAAGTCATCGTTGCGATAACGGCAACTGTCGAAACCGCACAGCGTAAAGCCCTCGTGCAGGTAGAACCCGAGCGCGTTCATGTTGCTCGACCGGAAGCCCAGCACCACGGCACGTCGCGACTCCAGGCGCGCCTGCTCCTTCGCCACTTCCAGCAGCGCATGGCCGATGCCCATATTCCGATACTTCTCGTCGATCCAGATCTCCCAGATACGCAAGCGGTTGCTCCGCGTCTCCGAGCCGGTCTCGATCGCAGCGACCAGACGGCCGTCCTTCACCACGCCCCACGCACACGCATCCGGAACGAACGGCGCATATAAGCAGTTCTCCATGGCGATCGGCGCCTTCTTCTTCACGATCGGCTCCTCACTCGTCGCCATGCGGAAAGAAACGTCGAAACCGCCCTCCACCGGGCTGATCGCAACGTCCATATAATCATTGGACGTATAATCCATGGGAAGCTGATAGCCCTCCCAGTGTTCTTTCGGCAAATGTATAATATCAAATCCCATAATCTTTCCTCACTTTTCGAAGCGCCGGCCGCAGCCATCCCGCCTACTATGTACTACTTACAGTGTACTCTTTTCGGAAGGTTTTTTCAAGAACGAAATGACGATCATTTATATCTGACGATACTTCCGATTTCAGTGATCTTACCATTGAGTACCTTGAAGTAAAGAGTCATTTTGCCGTTATCATCGCTCAACTTGGCTTTGATCTCCTGGGCACTGCTCGCAAAACCATTGTGATAATACTCCACCTGTTGCGCCAGCGGAAGTTTTGTTACCTTCCTGTCCAGATACACCACATTTTTCTTGGCTCTTCCCGCCACCAGATTAGTGGTCAATGAATACTTCCCATATAGTACCAGATAGTCTTCCTCGATTTCGGCCCTGTCGCTTTCCGACCTCCAATGATATGTATCATCTTTCAGGAGGAGGATGTTTGTCTTCTCGTCCAGCTCGCCGGGAACTTCCTCCAGAACAAAGGTCTCCTCGCCATAAACAGTCTCCCACGGGATCGTTTCCTGTTCAGGCGTTTCCACTTCAGGTGTTTCCTGTTCAGACGTTTCCTCCTCGTCCCAGATAACACGGACCCCGGGATCGCATTCCAGGTATATCGGATCCATGTGTGCGTTTTGGCTCAGATCCAACGTGGTCAGTGCATTATCCGTGCACATCAGGTAACTCAGATCCTGACAGGCGGTCACATCCAGAGCAGTAAGCTTAGAGCCGACACACCACAAGCTCCCCAATCGCGGACAACTGTATAAACCCAGTATTCCCAGATCATTACGAGAACAATCCAGCACGTCTAGCCTCGTCATTTGGCCCAGATTCAGTTCCTTCAGGCCGCATCCGGAACAGTATATCTCTGACAAAATCGTATTATTACGCACATCCAGTCTATTCAGAGGATTTCCGCTGCAGTCCAAATTAACCAATTCCGTAAGCATGCTGATATCCAGTTGGCTCACTTTATTTCGACTCTCATCCGGATCGTACACATCGTGCGTATAATAATCTATATAACAACCCAGATTAAGATATTCCAATACCGTGTTATGGCTTAAATCCAGGGCGGTCAGGCCGCAGTTACTACAATCGAGATACCGAAGCGACGTGTTGTGACTCAGATCCAGTTTTTCCAACAAATTCTCACTGCAGGTCAAATTTTCTAACGCCGTATTCCTGCTCACATCCAGTGAAGTCAGCTTTGCGTTTCCGCAATCGAGTTTATTCAATGAAACACATGCACTTATATCTAATTGAGCAATGGGAGTTTCTTTGCAAATCAGGTGCACCAGATTTGTGCAACCGCTCACATCCAGTTGCTCCAGCTTGTTATTTGAACAATCAACCTCGATCAGCTCCGTGTTCTTACTCAGATTCAGTTCGGCCAATCTGGTCCCGCTACATTTCAACACTTTTAATGCCACGTTCTTACTCAGGTCCATTGCAGATACAAGGGATTCACTGCAATCGATTTCTTCCAGGCATATCAGATACTCGATCCCCGTGACATCGTAAACGTATCTGCCCGGCATGCGGAGTATTGTAGCTGCCCGGATCTCTTCCTCATCCAGTCCCCCGTCACCGTTCGTATCATATCTCCTTTGAACCAGTGCTCGAAACTCCTTATCCGGGAAATTCTTCTCATCGATCGCCACACCATCGCCGGTATACACATCCGTCTGCGCTACGGTCGTTGTTTCTGTTGCTGTCGCCTCTACAGTTGTCGTCTCTTCGGTCGTAGTCTCTTCGATCGTAGTCTCTTCGGTCGATGCCTCCGCTGTCGTCGGCTCCGCCTCCTGGGTCGTAGTTTCGCTCGTGGTTTCTGCTGTTTCACTCGCGATACTCGCTACCTCAGTCGAATCTTCCGGTTTTTTCTCCCCGGATCCGAATACAGCCCACAAGATAGCCGCAACACCACCGCCTACGACCAGCACCACCAGCAATATAACTATCAGCGGGTTAATGCCTTTTCTGTTTGAATTCTCGTTATTCTCCATATGTCTCCTCCACATAAGAAAGGGACCATCCATCAATGATCCATAATTTTAACATCATCCCCAACACCGATCAACGAAACTCCTTCATCCACATAAATTGACCCTTTCGAAAGGGTTCCGCTCAAGTTCAACTCCTGAAAGAGGTTATTGCTGCAACTCAAATAATTCAAAGCCGGAGTTTCGCTCAGATCCAATTCAGACAGTCGGTTACCGCCACAGCCTAGCCAGCTAAGGGATACGCATCCGCTCACATTGAGGCTCTCTAACTGATTATTGTTGCAAAAGAGTTCTTTCAACTTTGGACACATAGCTACATTCAACGTTTCTAAACTATTGTTATTGCAATCAACATTCCGCAACACGGGTTTATTACTTAGGGCCAGCTCCTTTATCTCGTTATCTTCACAATTCAAAATTTCCAGGTCGTGGCATTGACCGATATCCAGTTTCTTCAGTTTATTTTCAAAACACATAACTTCTTTCAAAGCGGTACACCCGCTCAGATTCAGTTCTTTCATGTCATTACGGGCACAGGAAACAATCTCCAAAAGTTCATTTCCACTCAAATCTAAACTCTCGATCGAATTACCATTGCACCATAGTTCCTTTAACTTCGGGTTACCACTCACATCCAGATTGCTTAGGATGTGACCACAATAAGCACAATCCAAATATTCCAACTCCGGAACCTGACTTAGATCCGGACTGCTTCGTAGGTATTCACTTTGATGAAAGCCCAAATGTTTTAGCCTCGGAACCTGACTTAGATCCAGACTCCTTAAATAATTCCCCCCGCAGTTCAAAGCCACTAACGCCGGATTATGACTTAGATCCAGTTCTTTCTGGCGCAATCCTTCACAGTTCAATTCCTCCAAAGCGGGACATGAACTCAGATCCAATTCTTTCAGTTTGTTCGCTCCACATTTGAGGGTAGTCAACATCGGCGTATAACTCAGGTCCAATTCTTCCAGTTCGTTAGATCCGCATATGAGGGTAGTCAACATCGGCGTATAACTCAGGTCCAATTCTTTCAGTTTGTTAGATTCGCACATGAGGGTAGTCAACTTTGGATTATGGCTCAGATTCAAATGGTCTATGTCAGTACCGGCTATATCCAGATATTCCAAATTCGGAAACATACCCGGATCCGGAGGACCCTCGGAACTCCACCCTATGCTCAGCTCTTTCAAAACATCACTGGGGTTTATATTCAGAGACGTATAAACGCCGCAGTAAATGCTCTCCAACTTAGGATTTGATCTCACATCCAGGTTTTTCACAGAATACTCGCTTTTGATATACACTAAGTTCGGGCAGCTGCTTAAGTCCACTTCTTTAAACGATTGGTAAGACAGATCCAAACGTTCCAAAGAGGTGCAACCATCCAAATCCAGTTCCCTCAATTCACCCTTCTTTGGATAAGGCCCCCCGAGAAAAATCTGTTTCCCTCCGCAGACATCCAAATACTTCAGCTTCTTTTTTCCGTGCACATCCAGACTCATCAGAGGATTAAACGAGCAGTCTAAGTATCCCAATTTCGGGCAGCCGCTCAGATCCAAATTGATCAGGCTGTTGCAAGAGCAGTCGAGCTCGATCAACTCCTTACATCCGGTTACATCCAACATGACCAGCGGTCCGTACTCTTGCCAGTCAAGGGTTTGTATCGAAATGACCGCTCCTTTTACATGCAGATGCTTCAGGCGGGTATTCTTGCTGACATTCAACTTACGAATCGGATTGAGCGAGCAGTCCAGCTTCTCGAGATTTGGGAAATACTCGATCCCCTGTAAGCTTTGTATCTCCTTTTGGCTTACCAGGCAATCCTTTACCGCCCGCCGTTCGTCCGGGGTGAGTATCCCGTCGCGGTCTGTATCATAATTTTCCGAAACATAGGTCCGAAAGACTGCATCCGGAAAATTCTGTTCATCTATGGTGATGGAACGCTCCGGCTTTCCTACGATCCACACGATCACGCCTGCCAGCGTCAAGACCGCGATCACACACAGGGGCCACATCATCCTTTTCATCATTGCCTACCTCCTACTTCTGTGCCTCTACCGCAGGATCGTTGTCCCCTCATCCTCCGGATAGCTTTGCAATCGATCACAATCCCTGATATCCAGAGTGATCAATGGAGCACCATTGTAGTACAGTGATTCCAACACAGGGCAATTATGCGCATCCAGGCTCTCCAACGCTCCGCCAAGGCAATTCACCCACTCTAAAAAAGGGTGGTTGCTTATATCCAGTTCCTTAAACTCAAAACCACTACACTGTAGTGTTTTCAACTTCGTACAGCCCTTAACATCCAAACTCGTTAGCGGTGTGCTACGACATACCAAGTATGTCAGTTTCGTGTTGTTACCCAGTTTCAACTCCTTCAGCGGAGTATAGCTGGTGTCCAGATCTTTCAACGCCCTGTTGTTGCTCACATCTAAGCTCTCAAGTTCACAGCTACTACAGTTCAGCCTCTCCAGGTAGATCAGAAACTCGATCCCCTTCAGGCTTCGAACCTCCATTTCTTTCGGAGCACAGTTCTTCGCAGCCCTTATTTCTCTCTTGTCGAGCACTCCGTCATCATTCAGGTCATAATAGTCCGAAACATACGCCCGGAAGATCTCATCCGGGAAGTTCTCCGCATCGATAGCGATCTTCCGACCGGATCCTCGGGTCCACCAAAAGATCCCGGCCGCCGCTACGGCCAGTAACGCCACCAAACATATAAACACTAAGGTCTTTTTCTTCATGTACACACATCTCCTATACTCTGCCTACTGTGTACTATTCCCGGATGGTTTTTATGTTAATAACGCCAAATATCAACATCCTCCCCGAGCCCGGTCAGTGAAACATCCTCATCCACATAGAGTTCATTCACAGGGATCCCTGTCAGATCCAGTCTCCCTAGCCGGTTTCGGCGGCAATCGATATATTTCAAATTTGAACACTTGTCTACATCCAACGTATTAAGAGAACAGTCCGTACATCTCAGGTAGAGCATCGCGGTATTATGACTCACGTCCAGATCATATAACACATTTTCACTGCAATACAGTTCTTCCAGGCTTATGCACTGGCTGATATCCAGTTCCTTCAGCCAATTCTTCGAACACCGAAGCACTTTTAAAGCCGTCTTCCCGCTCAGATCCAGTTCCGACACCCGGTTGTATGAACAGGAAAGCACCTCCAGCAGATCATTGTTGCTGATATCCAGCTCCCCGATCTCGTTATCATCACATAATAATTCCGTTAGTATCGGGTTTTGGCTCACATCCAGGTCTTTCAGCCTATCATGTAAGCAGCATAAGTATTTTAACCCCGAAGCCCGGCTTACATCCAGACTCCGGATGTTGTTTTCCGAACACGCTAAAGTCACCAGTGCAGGATTATGGCTCAGATCCAGTTTTTTCAATTTCAAATACTCACACCGCAATTCTTCCAGATCGGGGCATGTACTCAGATCCAATTCCTCCAACTCGTTACTATCGCAGTTCAGGACGGTCAGCTTCGGATTTTGGCTCAGGTCTAATTCTGTCAGATAGTTAGACTGGCATCTGAGGATCCTTAGTTCCGGGTTGTGGCTCACATCCAGGTGATCTATATTTGTGCAAGCTACATCCAGTACCTCCAGGTTCGGAAACATGCCCGGATCCGGTTCATACGAATCACAATATTGCAGATCCAGTTCTTTCAAAACAGTACTGCTTTTTATGGTCAGAGTTTCTAAGCTCATGTAGTACCATCCGCCACAGATGAGGCTCTCCAACTTCTCATTTGAACTCACATCCACGTTCTCCAGGGAAAACTTGCATCTCAGGCTCACCAGGTTCGGTAATCCGCTTACATCCAGTTCCTTTAACGGTTGGTAAGACAGATCCAAATGTTCCAAAGCGGTACATCCATCCAGCTTCAACTCTCTCAGTTCCCCCTGTTCCGGAACAACCACGGCGGCCGACATGGTTTTGCCTCCACAGACATCGACGGTCTTCAGTTTCTTCATTCCGCTCACATCCAGACTCATCATGGGATTAAACGAGCAGTCTAAGTATCCCAGATCCGGGCAACCGCTCAGATCCAGACCGACCAGACTGTTACATGCACAGTCGAGTTCGAGCAGCGCTTCACATCCACTCACATCCAGCATGATCAGCGTGCCGTTTTCGTACTTGATATAATCATCTTTCGTTACTTCTCCGCCTCTCACGTTCAGGCTCGTCAGGCGGGTATTCTTGCTGACATTCAACCTGCGGAGCGGATTGAGCGAACAGTCCAGTTTCTCGAGATTCGGAAAATGCTCGATGCCCTGTAAACTTTGTATCTCTTTCCGGCTCACCAGGCACTCTTTTACTGCCCGTCGTTCGCCCGGTGTGAGGCTCCCGTCATGGTCTGTATCGTAGTTTTCCGAAACATAGGCCCGAAAGACCGCGTCCGGAAAATTCTGTTCATCTATGGTAATGGCGCGCCCCGCCTTGCTTACGACCCACACGATCCCGGCCGTTAAAACCAAAGCCGCGATCACGCCCAGGGCTCCGATCATCCTTTTCTTCACTGCTCTCCTCCTACATCTGCGCATCTATCTCAAGACCGTTATTTCCTCTTCCCACGAAATTTGATCCGGCTGATAGTCCTGCATATGGTCACAACCTGTCAGATTCAAAATGGTTATGGGATTTTGGTAGTAAATGATACTTCTCAGGGCCGAACATCCATGCAGGTCCAAACTCGTAAGTGCGTTTTCTTCACACCTCAAGTTTTTTAGTGCTGGGCAGTCGTGCGCGATCAAGTTCGTCAACAGCCCGCTTGAGCACTGCACCTCCACTAACGAGGCGTGACCGCTTATATCCAGTTCCGTAAACTCATATCCACTGCAATACAGCGTTTTCAGGTTAGTGTTGCTCTTCACATCCAAACTCTTTAGCGGCGTGCTGTAGGATACGAAGCCGGTCAATGCGGGGTTTGTACTCAGGTCTATCTCCGCCATCGGATTCAGCGAGACATCCAGAAATACCAGTTTTGTATTTTTACTCACATCCAAATGTTCCAGTTCATTTCCTGTGCAGTTCAGTCTCTCCAGTTCTGTCAGCCATTCGATCCCCTCTAAACTCCGGATCGCCAGATTTTTCGGCGCGCAGTTTTTTGCACTCCGGATCTCATTCTTATCGAGCATTCCGTCATCATTTCGGTCATACAAGTCCGCAATGTACGCCCGGAAGTTTGCATCCGGAAAATGCTCCGCATCGATGGCAATCGTACTTTTGGAACCACGGGCACACCCAAAGATCCCGGCCGCCGCAACGGCCAGTACTGCCACTATACATATAAAAGCTAAGTTCTTTCTCTTCATGCACACATCTCCCCGTTTCCCACTCGGAAGTACTGATAATACTACTGAAATCATACCACGTTTGGGGCTGGATTTCAAATAAAAAGGCAGGGAAAACTCCCTGCCTTTGCATTTATTTATCTTCTTCCACAAGCCGTTTTCCGGTCCATTTGCGGCTATGCCAACGTCCCATGGTGATGAGGCCGCGGATGCACTCGTCAAACGCGGTGCCCATGAACACACCCGCCAGGCCGAAGCCGATCACATTGCCCCAGATGTAACCCATCGGAACGCCGATCAGCCACATCGTAAGCAGGCCTACGATCAGGGGGAACATATAGTCGCCGGCGGCCTTCAAACTGCTGACGAATGTCATGTTCAGACAGCGGCCGATCTCGATGAAAATATCGACGAACATGACCCAGAACGCGAGTTTGATCACTGTATCGTTCGACTTGAATATCAGCATGGTCCACGGGCTGATGAGCCAGTTGACCGTGGCCAGGCCGACCGTGATGGGAAGAGTCAGTTTAAGCGTCGCAAACACGCGCCGATAGGCGGCGTCTTCCTTACCTGCGCCGACTAGGTGGCCGGTGATGATCTGCGTCGCCATCGCCGCTGAGTTGGAGAATACCATGGCAAATGCGATCAATGTGTTGCACAGCGCCCTCGTGTTGCTGGCGTCGCCGCCCATCTGGTTGATGAACGAAAGCAGGACCATCTGGTAGATCGTATAAGACATGTTCTCACCCGCGGAAGGCAGACCCACGCGGATCATGCGGAACAAAAGGTTCTTCGGGAAGGGACGCAGCTTCGAAAGCTGGATCTTACCGACTTTCTTCTGGTAGAAATAGATCATGGCCGCCGCGAGGGCTACCACACGGGCCACGGCCGTCGAGATCGCAGCGCCGGCAACGCCCAGGTTCAGGAACGCCAGCGGGCCGTACAGGAAGACGTAATTGCCCACGATGTTGATCACATTGATCGCCACTGAAATATACATGCCGACTTTGGAGTAGCCGTTGCAACGCAGGATCTGCAACATGACGTTGTAGACCGCCTGCAGGAACAGACTGCCGCCGACGATGTTGATGTAGACACAGGCATCCGCACGCATATTTTCCGGCACCTTCAGAAGCGCCAGCATCGGGTTTTTCGCCGCCACGATGAGCACGCTGAAGAACACACCGGATACCAGGTTCACCATGAAGGCCAATGAATATATGGTATTCATCCGGTCGTACTGTTTTGCGCCGAGGTACTGCGCCACCACGACCGATGTCGCCGTCGCGATGATATTGAACATCAGGATCATGAGCATCAGGATCTGGTTCGCATTGCCGACCGCGCCGGGCGCATTTTCCGAATAGTTGCTGAGCATGATGGTGTCGATGTTGTTGACCAGGATGTTCAGAAACATCTCCAGGAACATCGGCCCCGCCAACAGCATCAGCGGCGTCTTCTCATTGATCACAAATGTTTTGATCTTCTTCTCACTCTTTTTTTGAAACTCTTCCATACAATCTCTCTCTTTTTCCCTGACAGGATGGCACAGCGCCGTCCCGACCTTATGCGGCACAACACCTCCGCATAATGAACGTATTATACTCACCTCTATCAGAAAATACAATGGACTTTTCTATTCAAAAATAGAGCATTTCTATTTATACCTGTATAGAATCATTGCCCGATCCTTGAGTTTCACGGGCTCAAAATCGGGCAATGCTCTTTTATTTCACTATGTATCTGCCATCCAGGCCGACCACGGTGATCGTGCTGCCGACCGGGTAGGTCAGCTCCGTCACCGACGCGGGCGCGTTCAGCAGGATGCATGTCTCTCTTCCGTTGATATCGGCGAGGACTTTCACCTGTGTCTTCAGGATCGAGTGGACCGTATGCGTCTCGCCGGACGTAAATGTAAAAGGTTTATGGCCGTAGCCCAAAACGATCGCCGGGTACTCGCGTCCTTGTGCCAGGATCTTATCATAACCACCGCTTTTGCTCGAGGACATAATTGCTGTGCCAAAACCGACGATACCGAAGATGGCCATTCCGAACGGAACGATCGCGAAGATGGGGCCTGCTCCAAACGTGAGCGCCGAAACACCTATGCCGATGGTGACGACGCACCACAGAACCAAAAACGCACCACCCATGACCTGACCTGCAGCCGCCCCGGGCTGCGGAGGCTCGACCTCCGAGATGATATCCACCTTACGATCATCCCTTTGCGTATTCGGCGCTACCGGCACATCATCGACTTCCTCGATGATCCGCTTCGTCTGTATCATAGAGCAGCCGCAGTAGTGGCAGGCCGCTTCCTGACCCACACGGGGTGCTCCGCAACTCGGACATTTTTCCAACAATACTTCCACGGTTGTTTGTTTCTTCATTTTTCTTTACTCCTTATCCCAATTCCATGTATAGAAGGTATAACGGCCTCCTCCGTTTTTAACGATCTCGCCTTTATCGAGCAATTCTTTTAATGTACGTTCTACCGTCTTCTGACTGATATCCGGGCACTGATCCATGATCTGCGCTCTTGTGATTTTTCCGATGGTAGTACGAATGATTTCTCGTACACGCTCCGATTTTGAAAGACCTTTCGTTATCAAAATATCCACTCGTGAGATGAATTCCCGATATGCCGCGATCACCATGCCCAGCATATAACGAACGAACGGAAGGTAATCATTATCCCCTTCATGCCATCCGGTCGAACTATCCTGAAGGATCTCATAGTAGGTATCCTTCGTGTCGGCGATCAACTTCTCAATGCTGACATACTTGCCGACAACATATCCCGCCCGATAGAGAAGCAACAGTGTAAGAAGACGACTCATACGTCCATTCCCATCACTAAAAGGGTGAATGCAAAGGAAATCAAGGATGAACATCGGAATTATAAGTAAAGGATCCAATTCCGGGTTCGTTAGTGCTTCCTGAAATGCATTACACAAAGTTTCCATCGCATCTGGTGTTTCCCATGCAGGAACCGGTTGAAAACGAACTCTTCTCGTTCCGTCGGGCAGTTCCTCAGCGATCACATTATCAGATTCCTTGAAAGTTCCACCCGTGGACGAATTACTGAATTTAAAGAGATCACGATGTAGTTGTAAGATCATCCCAGGGCGAATTGGAATATAATCATAGTTTTCATGGATTGTATTCAAAACATCTCGATATCCTGCGATCTCACGTTCGCTTCGGTTTTGAGGTGTTGTTTTATCCAACACGATCTTCTTCAAGCGATCATCTGTAGTTATGATTCCCTCTATTCGGTTCGATGCTTCCGTGCTTTGAATCCTGGCGATCTCAAGCAGTTCAGAAAGAGCGTCTTTATGTGCCTCGATAAGGAGATTCTGCTGTCCCTTCATTTCGTGGATCTGAGCCAAGTAGGAAACGATCTCCGGTGAAAGCAGTTTTTTGTACTCTGTACAATAGTTAAATGTCCTCATTTAATCTCCTCATTTCAGAGTTTAATATAGTCATTTCGATGATGTATGTCGTAGTTAAATCTTAACAGAAAGACCGACACATGTCAATCCAATATAGCCATTCTTGCTTAAAATGACTATATTGAAACCTGAAATGGCTATATTGGGGAAAGCAGAAATCTGTTTTTACGCGCATATTTGCGAAACACTTCGTTTTGCGCGTAATGTTCCTGCCCAGATCACCCTATTCTTACGCGTAAATTTACGAAAAGCTTCCTTTTGCGCGTAATGATCCCACTTCGGGACCTCTATCCTTACGCGCATATTTACGAAAAGCTTCCATTTGCGCGTAGCATTCCCGCCCGGATCACCCTATTCTTAAGCGCATTTTCATGAAAAACTTCGTTTTGCGCGTAACGTTCCGCCGCCGGGACCTCTCTTCTTACGCGCAGTTTCAAGAAAAACTTCATTTTGCGCGTAACGCTCTAGCCTGGATCACTCTATCCCTACGCGCATTTTCGTGAAAAGCTTCCTTTTGCGCGTAACGCTCCCGATGGCCCCCTCTTGTTTTTTCATCCAAAATAGTGCTAAATGCTAAAATTTTCATAAATCATTGTGTTTAGTGTGCAAATCGACAGAATTCATGTTATAATTGGAGTAGCAACTGACTTTGAGATTCTATCAATCCAATACATATAGGGGGAACTGACTATGAAACAGAGAAAAAAACTCCGAATATTCTTATCTGCACTCCTCTCCCTGACCCTGATCTCCGGGACGCTTGCCTTACCGACGGCGGTCGCGGAAGCGAAGGAAATGGAGGAATGTTATCACTGTGGCAAGACCGGTGAATTTCACTGCGACGGCTGTAACAACACTGGCACCGTGGTCT
Source organism: Lachnospiraceae bacterium (assembly GCA_017548765.1). Taxonomy (GTDB): domain Bacteria; phylum Bacillota; class Clostridia; order Lachnospirales; family Lachnospiraceae; genus UBA1201. The sequence continues at coordinate 12,900 of JAFYZH010000058.1, forward strand.
GCGATGGCTGCGGAGGCAGCGGCCACTGGGTATGCCCCGGACAGGATGATAAAGGTCCTTGCAACAACGGTTGGTACACCTGTCCGAGCTGCGGCGGTGACGGATTAGGCCGGCCGATCCCTGCGGATGGCAATGCCGGCCCTTGCGGCAACTGCGGCGGTTCCGGAAAACTGGAATGCATCCGCTGTCATGGAACCGGCGGCGGCGACTGCGACCGCTGCCACGGCACGGGCCGCGCGGAATGCCAGCGTGGCGACTGCCAGTTAGCCCGCCAGTACGGTTACAAGTGCCCTTACTGTAAGGGTACCGGCTTCCTCGGTGTCGGCAGCTTCAAGCCGGAATGGAACGACGGCGTGCACAATGTGCCGGAAGTCGGCGACCACATCATCACGGATGCAGCGACCTGGAGAGGCTATACCTATGGCGGCGATCCCGATCCTGAGCCGGTCTATCCGCTCGGCAGAGATCCGAAGACCGGACGTGATTATGTCTGGTTTATCGATCTGGGCTCCGGAACCTGGGAAGTCGGCGGACGCACCATCACCGCTTTCCGTAACGGCGCTCCGGTATCTGGCGTTGTAGACCTGAAGTACAACGACCCGCTCCAGCTGAACGGTATCAACGACCTGCGCGACGCGCAGATTTTCCTGGTCACTTCCGACGGAACCAGGATCGAGCTCAAGCTTCTGAACGGCGACGGCGAGACCTCCGTTGCGACGAATGTCATGAATACCGACCAGATCCCGTTCAAAAACCTTTCCATCGTCATTGAATACACAGGCTCCGGCGACGAGCCCGGCCCGGATGAACCCGGTCCAGGGCCTGATGTTCCCGGTCCTGACGAGCCCGGCCCCGATGAGCCTGAGCCCGGCCCCGGCCCCGATGAGCCTGAGCCCGGTACGGAAGAACCCGATCCTGAAGGATCCAAGCCCGCGTGGTATCCGCAGCTCCCCGGAAACCGGAATTCCGATTTCGATATCCCACTTCCCGATAACCTGACCGCAGTTCGTCCCGGCGGTCTCCGCGTGGAGATGGGGGCAATGAACGCCACCCAACAGAAATATTATGCAGGCCTTTCGGACGAGGAATTGTTGCGGATCCTGTATAACGTTCAGACGATCGTAACATCGGCCGAACCCGGCCGGTCCGATCCTGAACTCGATGCACTCCTCGAAGCATTGGCCAGAAGAAATGGCTTTGAGTCATTGCAAGACGGAAGACTCTACCCTCTGTATTTTGAGGGCCATCAGGAGGTCGGCTTCCCGGTACATGTATCGGTTCATCTCCGCAAGGGCGACCTGGACGGAGGCCACGAGATGTTCGTTTATCACGTTGCAGCCGACGGCCATCTCGAGTTTCTGGGCGGGGCGGAATACGGAACCTACGACGACGGCTCCATCGAGCAGATCTCGTTCTACACCGCTTCCTTCTCCTCCTTCTTCACAACGAAACAAGAGCTGAAACTTGACATCGAGGACAAGCCGGAAACGCGGGAGCCGGGCGAGGACCCGAACCCGATCGGCGGCGATCCCGACACTCCGAACCCTCCGATCTCCGGCGATCCGGGCAATGAACCTCAGGGCGGCAACGAGGCGAATCCTCCCGAGCCGACGAAACCGGCGGATATGTCCCTGGTTCCGAAGGACCGGAAATCCGATTTTGACATTCCGGTGGAAACGAATGGCGGCCAGCCTGCGAAGGCGACAGCTCGCGTTGAAGTCGGCAAAATGACGGAAAATGAGCAGCTTCTCCTGGAACGGATCCCGGAAAAGGATCTCGCACAGACATTGACCAATGTCCGCTCCATCGTGGAGAGCGCCGAGCCCGGCAAAACGGCGCCCGAGACCGAGCAGGTCCTGCAGGCCGTAGCCGAGGAAAATGGTTTCAAGAACATCGAAGAAGGCAAGATCTACCCTCTGTATTTCGAGGGGCATCAGGAGATTGGCTTCCCCGTACGCGTCACCGTCCAGATCGAGAAGGGCACGCTGAGCGGCGGCAAAGATCTCTATGTATACCACATCAAGGATGACCTGAAAGTCGAGTCCCTCGGCAAGGCGGATGTAACGACGGCCGATGATGGTTCGATCGAGAGCATCTCCTTCTACACCAATTCGTTCTCCTCCTTCTTTACGGCGGAGCAGGAACTGAAGACCGATGTGAAACTCGACATCACAACTCCGGGCACGGACCTCAAGGGTGAACCGGAGCCGGACGACTACAGGCCCATCCTCCCGATCCTGATCGGAGTTTGCGTTGGCGTGATCGTCTTAGTGATCGTGGTCATCGCGGTTCGGTCGAAGAAAAAACGCAAGGCCGACTGATAGAACGCGGATTACATCATACAAAAAAGGAGCGCACCAAAAGGTGCGCTCCTTTAATTTCAGGGATTATTTCTCGAGTTGCAAGTTGATCTGCGATCAACCTACTACAGCATTAAAACCATTCTGCAGATCTGCGATGATATCGTCGATGTGCTCGGTTCCGATGGAGAGACGGATGGTGCTCTGGCTGATGCCGGCCTTTGCCAGCTGCTCTGGAGTCATCTCTGCATGTGTGGTGTCATAAGGATGGATCACAAGGCTCTTCACGTCCGCAACATTGGCCAGAAGTGAGAACAGTTTGAGACCGTCGATGAACTTGTAAGCCTCTTCCTTACCGCCCTTGATGTCGAAGGTGAAGATCGACGCGCCGCCGTTCGGGAAGTACTTCTCGTACAATGCGTGCTGCGGGTGGTTCGCGAGTGACGGGTGGTTGACCTTAGCAACCTGCGGATGGTTCGCCAGGAATTCTACGACCTTCTTCGTGTTCTCAGCGTGGCGCTCGAGACGCAGGGACAATGTCTCCAGGCCCTGCAGCAGGATCCATGCATTGAACGGTGAGATCGCTGCGCCGGTGTCACGAAGCAGGATCGCACGGATGTAGGTAACGTAAGCAGCAGGTCCTACCGCCGCTACGAAAGATACGCCGTGATAGCTCGGGTTCGGCTCGGTGAACTGCGGGAATTTGCCGGATGCGTTCCAGTCGAACTTGCCGCCGTCAACGATGATGCCGCCGAGGGTCGTGCCGTGGCCGCCAATGAACTTCGTCGCGGAGTGAACCACGATGTCCGCGCCGTGCTCCAGCGGACGGATCAGGAACGGAGTTCCGAAGGTATTGTCGATCACCAGCGGGATCTGGTGCTTATGCGCGATCGCTGCGATGGCGTCGATATCCGGGATGTCGGAGTTCGGATTACCCAGGGTCTCGATGAAGATCGCCTTCGTCTTATCGTCGATCGCTGCCTCGACCTTAGCGAGGTCGTGAATGTCTACAAAATGTGTACCGATGCCGTAAGCGGGAAGCGTGTTGTCCAGCAGGTTGAAGCTACCGCCGTAGATGGTCTCCTGCGCTACGATGTTGTCACCGGCATGTGCCAGCGCCAGGATCGCGTAAGTTACGGCCGCCGCGCCTGCGGAAACCGCCAGGGCTGCAACGCCGCCCTCCAAAGCTGCGACGCGCTCTTCCAACACACCCTGTGTGGAATTCGTAAGTCTTCCGTAGATATTGCCCGCGTCACGAAGATTGAAACGGTCTGCAGCGTGCTGTGCGCTGTGGAATACATAAGATGTGGTCTGGTAGATCGGAACGGCTCTGGAGTCCGATGCCGGATCTGCTGTTTCCTGTCCTACATGTAACTGTAATGTTTCAAAACGATAATTGCTCATATTCTTGTACCTCCGTAGTTTAAATTCGTTATTTGCTATTTATGTGCTTGGTTGTTTTCAACCTGGTCACATCATAACACGGGCAATGCGTTTTGAAAATTACATAAAAATTCGACCTGGTTATAAGTTTGACCTATAGCACTGTTCGAGAATCAAAACGCCCGCCCGGGGCTCCCGGACGGGCGTTTGATCTATTCACCTACAAGATCGACTTCTCGTACTTCTTCATTTCTTCAACGAAGGTCTTGGCGATCGGCGATAACTGGCGGTCGTCGCGGACCACGTAGCCGATGTGCATGACCTCCTCGCTTTCGAGGGGCACGGCCACATAACCGCTTCCGTTCAAGCTTTCACAGATAATGCCGCTGCACAGGGTAAATGCGTTCAGCAGCGTCATCATGTTCAGCGCGGACGCGCGGTCATTGACATGGATGACCTTGCGGTACGGGTAGGTGCTCAAAACCTCCTCCGAAAAATAGAAGGAATTCTTCGCGCCCTGGTCGAAGGAAATGCACGGATATTCATCCAGGTCCCGAAGCGAGACCATCTCCTTCTTCGCCAGCGGGTTCGTCGCGCTCATGTAGACGAAGGTCTTGCACGAGAACAGTTCGTGGAACTCGAGGTTATTTTCCGCAAATTCCGCCGTCAGCACGCGCTCGTTGAAATCGTTCAGATAGAGGATGCCGATCTCGCTCCGCAGGTTCTTCACGTCCTCGATGACTTCGTGGGTACGCGTCTCATAGATCGCGGAGTCGTATTCGTCCATGCCCTCTTTCTTCAGCGTCTTGGAAAATGCCTCAACGGCAAATGTATAGTGCTGGGTGGACACGAAGAATTTCTTCCGCGTCTCCTTCCGCGCCAGGTAGCGGTCCTCCATGAACCGATACTGCTCCAGCGTCTGGCGGGCATAGCCCAGGAACTCGCTCCCCTCCGTCGTCACCTTGATGCCGCGGTTGCTGCGTGTGAAGATCGTGATCCCGATCTCCTTCTCCAGCTCGCGAATGGTTCCGGACAATGACGGCTGTGAGATATACAATGCTTTTGCCGCCTCATTCATGGAGCCGCGGTCCGCGATCTCCACCACATATTTCATCTGCTGTAAAGTCATTACCAGCTCCTTAATCCCGTGTATCGCATCACAGAATGCCTTTTTCCGACGCAGCGGTCGTCTGTTTTTTGTGTCAGACCCATTATACACAAAGATCACAAAACTGTCTATACAACCCGAACCCTTGTATTTTTATTCCTTTGATACCAATACCATATGTAAAGAGTTTTTTTTCAGGCTTAGGCAATACAGAACCGTAAAAATCGCAAACAAGGCATATACAGTTAGTGAAACACAAACTGCTGTCAAGAGCATCCGTCCCGGGAGAATAAAAAGCTGTATGCCATCGCTCTTATTCAAGGCACTCGCCAGAACTTCAAGTGATCCGATGGAAAGTGCCATCCCCGTAAGCATCGCTATTCCTGCCGTGATCAAAAGCTCCCAAAGCGATATCTTTATTATATCTGAAACTCGCATTCCGCATATAAGATACATTCCGGAGATCCTTTTTCTCTCCGTCAAATTCGTCCGGATCATCAGCAAAAGATGGAACAACATCGCCAACAATACCGGTGTACCGAACATGGAGAACACGATCCGAACCAGTGCCGAGGCCTGCGACAGCGTTAATGCCTGTGTAAAATAATCATTTCTGTATCTCAGTTGAATACCTTCGATCGAATCTGCAGCCCGTCCTGCTTTAGCCAGCGTTTTATATTCCGGGATCCCGAACCGATAACACAGAGTTTCGACTTTGTATTGTTGGAACATAGTAGGTCCGCCGAAGACCAGGATCTGAGGAACTTCCCGCAGACTTTCGCAGTAAAACAGATTTCCGTCCACTATTCCGGTAAGAGTATACCCGCTCAGTATTTCCCGTTCCTCACAAAAAAACACAAGTTTCTGTCCGAGCAAGCCTTCAAAATCCTCCGGCGCGTAGCCAAACGCACGAAGATAATGATCCGAAATCATCATTTCACCTTCCGATACAGGTTCCCGTCCGCACACCAAGCCTCCCGCAGAGAAACTTCCCGGAAAATGATAACGGTACTCTTCCAGCTCATTTTCGCCGATCAACCCCGAATATCTCAGTATCCCGGTCCGAAATGGTATCGCCTTACTTTTTAAAGTGTTGTCAAACGGATCCGACAGGCCATAACGCCAAGAATGATCATCCGTTCCCTGACGGACATCATCACCGACCTTAAGATATATGTGTGAGATATTTACAAAACTCCAATCTTCTTCTTTTTCCAGATACCTTACCCAGTCGATCCTTCCAAACGCGGTCCGTGTAACCTTCTCTTCAATCTTCTCAGACACCATCTGGTATGCACGCTCCGCAAGCGCCTCCTGCTGCAGTTTGATCTCCGCCTCCAACATACACATGGAACGACGTCCCAACAGGATATCATCCTGCGACGAAGCAAGTGCCAGTCCCAGTTGGGTCCATGATAAAAGGACAGCAAAAACGACCCCGAAACCCAACAGCATGTGAAGTGCATGTCTCTTTTTTCGCGTCAGATTTTGTACAGCCAGTTTCAGACACATAATCAACCCTCATCCTCATTCAGTCTGCGTCCGAGTCTCTTCTCATCGTACTGCCTCGCGGACGGGAGACAGGATACAGCGATCAAAAGCACTACTGCTCCGAAAAACAGAAGTGAACGAGTGGACCACACGGAAAATGTCAGATCCAAATACGGAATCTGTTCCTCGATCTGCCTCTCCAATTTTTCCAGAAATGCCGGGGAAAGCAGTATTGTCGGCAGAGCCGCTACGGCATAAACACAGAGAAACAATAAAAACATCAGCCCATAATAACACCGCCGGTTTAAACCTTGCGCCTTCAGGACAGCAAAAAAATACAAACGTTTCTGATGATAAAAACGCATCATGTCATAGGTAAGACCAAACAAAAGCAGGAAAACCAGAAAAGCGACCGCAAATACGGCGTACCGGATGATCCGGATGCTCTTCATAAAATCCTCCTGCACAGACAGGATATAGATTCGCTCTGCCCGTATCTGACTTAGAACTCGAAAGAACTGCCGGCTGTTTTCGGTATGAATCGTATAACAGACACCCGCGATCGATTCATATTCCGTGCCGGCAAGCATCGACCAAACGGTTTCTCCCGGCAGCCAGGCATCGAACTCGTCAAATGAATCATCCAGAATCCCGGTCAGTATAAAGGGTTTTCTGCAGTCCGGATATCCCGCATATACCATACTTCCGATCGAAGCCCCCAACTCTGTAGCGGTCGAATTTTTAAGCCAAATGCTATCACTTAAAGCATCGGCCGGTTCCGGCGCTCTTCCTTCCAGCATATATCGATTCATCGTATCCATCCATATATTTATCCGATTCTCAGGATAGAAAATCAAGCCGCATTCTGCGTCTTTCCCTTCTGATACACCATCAAGTCGGATCTGCTGAAGTCTGCCATCCAGAAAATATCCTCCTCCGCCGTTTATCGGAAGAGATGCGATTCGTTCCCATTCTTCTTTTGTTCTTACCTCGACTGAGAAGTTCAACAACCTCCGTTTTTCAGCATAATCCTCCAAATCTTTCGGTAGTTTCGATACGGTGAGGAAAACACAAAAGGATGAAAGCAACAGAAAAAAGGCCACCACGGCAAACAAAGTAAGCATCCGCCACTGTGTCCTAAGTTCATATATCGCCAGTTTCATAAAACGGAGATGTTTCATTTCTCCATCCGCCTTCCATCCTTTAGCTGAAGAATGCGATCCGCGCGTTTTGCCTCCTCTTCGCTGTGTGTAACCAGTATGATCGTGATTCCTTTGCGGTGAAGGTCGTCCAACAGATCCATGACCATCGCCGTGTTTTCCGAATCCAAATTTCCGCAAGGTTCATCCGCCAGAATGATTTCCGGACAGTTAACGAGTGCTCGGGCCAGGCAGACACGCTGCTTTTCACCTCCGGACAGTTGGGAAGCCTTGTGTTTCATACGCTCTTCCAGGCCAACCTGTTTGAGAACCTCCAAAACCCGTTCTTCCCGTTTTGATTTTTGAACACCAGCCACCAAAAGCGGCACTTCCACATTCATAAAGACCGAATACACCGGCTCCAGATAAAAGTTCTGATAAATGTAGCCGATATGCTTATTTCGAAGCATCGCTTTTTCCTTTTCGGAGAGTTCTTTCGTATTCCTCCCGAAGAGCTCCACATCGCCCGATGACGGTATGTCTGTCAGACCGATCATGTTTAACAGAGTGGATTTTCCACTTCCGGATTTGCCGATAACGGCCAAATATTCCCCCTGCTTTACAGACAGCGAAACATGATCCAGTGCACAAATATCCTTATCTCCGGATCGGTACATCCGGGTCACTTCTTTGCAGATCACCATATCCTTCATCCTTCATAATGTGCGGTGTATTTATTCCTGAAGCCAAAACTTAATATCCGAACCGACCGCATCAAAGAAAATATAACCCTTTTCTGTGTAATAATGGAAGTAAAACGCCTGTGTTTTATCCTCCTGCCAGACCAAATATTCGTAAACCCTCGAAAGCTCGTCATACTCGATCTCAACATGTTTAAAGTCCGCATTTATATAAGACGAAACATCTAATTCCTCTATATACTCTTTACGGATCCGTTCAAACTCCTCATTTGACATGATCTCGCCTTCATCCCATTTTCTAAAATACTCAAGCCCGGCCAGTTCCAAAGCCAGATACTCTTTCAGATAGTCCTGACTCATGTCCGAAAACGTGACTTCTTCATCATCCAATATAATACAGCCTGTTTTCTCCGCTTCAAACCGGCCTGACGGGAAAGAATCTTTTTTGGCACACCCGATGAACAAGCACATAAGGATGAGCACTAATCCCTTAAATCTATATCTCTTCATCTAACCGAACCTCAGTTTGCCAAATTGTTTACAAGTAATATCTGAGAGCTGTTTTTGATATATACTCAAACAACATTGATATACATCTCATCTTCAATCCGGAGTACATCATCGCGGAGCAATAACCTAAGTCGGAGCATATACTCCGACTTAGGTTATACATAAGCGAATACAGTCTGCAATACTCACAAACTCCTTCAGTTTACTTTGCCAGATAGAACTTTTCTCCATCAAAGTCTATGTAACCTTTGCCTACATAATAAATGAAATCAAAGCCGAAAATATCCTCTTCTGAATTGCCACCCGAAAAGGCATAGAGATCATTACTTTCCTGTTCACATTCGTACGCCCACGAAGAATTGACAAAATCCATAACATCAAACGTATTCCGATACTCTTTTCGGTATGTTTCCATCTCCTCGGCTGTCATCTTCTGGCCTTCATGGATGCGTCGGATGCTTTCGAGTGCAGTCTGGCATGTGCAGATGTAATTCTCTAAAAAATCCGGATCCATTTTTTCAAAATGAACTTTCTCATCATCGATGACGATAGTTCCTACGGTATCAGATACAAACGTCCCGGTCGGATATGGAGAAGCCTTCCGGCAGGAAGTAAGCATCATAACCCCTGCAAGCAAGCCGCATATTAATGCAAAAGAAATTCTGGCTCTCATTGCAAATTCTCTCCGTCTCACATCGGATATTCGTATCCGCGGTCCGGCGTAAAGTTGCGCTTGCGGATCTCGAAGTAGATCACGCCGTTTTCCTTCACGCTCAGATCGAACTTCAGACCGCCCTTCGCGTCCAGGTTCTCCGAAGTGATCGCCGGCACTGCCGCCGCGCGCAGCAGTTTTACCTGCTCCTCAGACAGATGGGAAGGCTCGCCCAGATCATGCCAGATCTTCAGCGGGTTGCAGGTGGTCTCGTCCACGGTCTTGCAGACCATGCTATAGTTGCCGTCTTCAGCATCTACGTTCACGGACAATTCTTTCACCTTGCGGTCCTCTGCCTTCTCGCAGAAATTCCATGCGATGCCGCGGAGCACGCCGTCATCGCCCTTCACCAGGATCATGTCGTCGTCGCGGAACACACATTGGCCGCCCTTTAACTTCTTGTAAAATGCAAATGTGTAGAAGGTCGGCTTCGGGATGCAACGGTTTGCGACCATACCGAAACCGCCGTGGAACGGGGTGAACGGCACGCCCTTCTCCTCGAAGATGTCGCCGAAGGTCCAGTACGAATAGGAGGCGTTGTCATCGCCCAGGCGGGACAGATGGTGCGCCAGATACGCCGCGTTCAGGTTCGTGTCGTGGATGACGCAATCCGGTGAATAGGACGTGTTGAACTCGGTGATGTGGATGGGCAGGCCGCGGTACGCCTCGTAACGATCCACGATCTCACGGGTCGAGTGCAGGTTGTTGAAACGGAACTCCGGATCCTCCAGTTCTGCGTAGGTGTAGTGGCCCTTCCAGTCATGCTGCTTCGTTGTATAGTGATGGCGGGTAATGAAATCCACCTTCAGGCCTTCGCTCGAGATAAACTTCATGAACTCGTCGATCCAGAACTCATCCTTTACGCCGCAGATCGTGGGACCGCCGACTTTGAAACGCTCGTCGAGAGCCTTGATCGCACAGAATGTCTCTTTGAAGAGTTTGAAGTATTCCTGCATGTCGGCGCCCTTCCAGAAGCCCGGCAGGTTCGGCTCGTTCCAGACCTCGATGGGCCAGGTTACGACTTCCTCGGTGCCGTAGCGCTCGCACAGGTGCTTCAGGGTCGCAACGACCAGGTCACACCATGCTTCGTAGGACTTCGGCGGGGTAACATTGCCCCTCCAGTAGAAGATTGTCTGATCTCCGCTGGCCAGCTTCTTCGGCATAAAGCCCAGCTCCAGGAACGGCTTCAAACCAACTTCTTTATATGCGTCCATAACGAGATCCAGATATGTGAAATTATACTCGATCTTCGTCTCAGTGTCTTCCCAATGCTCTTTGTATTCCTGGAAGATCGCCATGTCGTCCGAGAACAGACCGTGGCCGCGGATGTGCGAAAAACCGATCTCATCCTGGACCAGTTTCAGCTGCTCCTGGTACTCCTTCTGGAGCGCCAGACCCATGCGGCCCGTGCCGACACAGTAATCGACCTGATTGTTAAATGCTACTAGATTAGAAAGTGATACCTTTTTCTCCATAATTTTCCCTAGCGGTAAACCGCCCCTTTCTCACAAAAAAATAGTGCGTTCATTATACCACAGAACGCACTATTATACAATCTTTACTTTATCTTCCAAACGACATCCGCCGGGCAATGCGCGCGGATATAATCGCACAGCCAGTCCATATCCTCCGGCACCGCATAGGCCTCGTTATGCCCGCCGCCGACCAGTTTGATCACGTGGCGGCGCCGCCGTACGATGATCTTCTTCAGCCGGTTAAACTCCGTTGTAGAGGACATCTTCGTGCTGGAAGTCATGCCGATGCCAACCGTCGTCGGGTTCTTCGCCAGAGCGCCCACGACTGCGGTCACTGCCGAAACTTTTCTGGCCTTCTCTTGCTGGCGCGGCACCTGTGTGTGCACCAGTTTCGTATCCGTCATCGTGAAATCCACGATGTAGAAGCCGCCCATGATCATCGCATAGACCAGGTAACCGATGAGCGTCAGCACGAATATGATCGCAAAAACGATCCCGATCGTCTTCCAGCTATTAACCAGCGGATCCCAGGATTCGTCGACGATGCACAGGATCGGCGTCATGACCACCCAAATGCCCACGCATGTTCCCAAAAGGACCTTAAGGACCAGAATAAAGATACTGGGATTTTTGATCAGGTTCATATGATATGTCCAGCGGTAAATGCCGTCCTCACATAGTGTAATGCGATTATTTTCCATAAAGATCCTCCTTTCCGGAAAGCCGGTCTTCTAACTTCTTTATTTCTCGTTGTAGTCGTAGTTGTTCCAGGAGATCTGTGAGATCTTTCCGGTGTCATCCACGATAAACTCAAAACCTCTGTATCCGGATGAATACTTGTAAGTCGTATACTCCGGCAACAGGTCGCTCTTTTCGTTCTTATGCGTGAAATCCGGCTCGCCCAGAGCTTTCACGATATCCTCGTAAGTCCCGCCCAGCTTAAGACCGCCATAGAACTCGATGTTCAGCGCCAACGTTTCTTCCGGGATCCTCGAGCTATTGTAGGAACCAACCGTAAAGCCGCCGAGTTCGCCCTCCGAATACTTCACCTTCGCAGTTCCTGTATTCAGAGTTCGCACCTGGAACAGCGTCTTTCCGTCCGCGTTCTTCATGTCGATATCCGTGGAGTAACGATTTGCAGGAAGTTCCTGGTCTCTCTTCTTATCGCTCATGATATAGCCCGCCTTCTCGAGATCTTCGATCTTCGCGCCTACGCCGAAGTTCTGGTCGCCGATCTTTACGAAGTAGAGGCGGTTGTCACGGATGTTCACGGATCCGTCTTCCTGTGTCGCCGCCACCGTCGAGCCTTTATCCCCGCCGCCACAGCCTACCATGGACAATGCCATCATGCCGGCCATCAAAAGTGCCGCAATCCTCTTTTTCATACCTTTTCTCCTTAAATCCCTTGTTTTTACGGCTTCGTTTGGAAGCCATCACTGTCAATATAACACAGGATATGTAATGCTGTCAAACGTGACAGGTGACAAAAAGAACCGTCCCCACTGTCACGCTGTCACGCCGCCACGAGCACGACCGTCACTTCCATGCCGTTCTCGGTCGGGTTCGCGAACACCTCGCCGCCCATGCGGTTCATCAGTTTGCGGGAAATGTACAGTCCCAGACCGCTGCCGGTCCGCGTGCCCACGTTCGAGCCGCGGTAGAAACTGTCGAAAATGTGCTCCACCTCGCCCTCCGGCACGGGCTCGCCGGTGTTCGCTACGGTCAGGAGCGACGCCCCGTCTTCGGTCGAATATTTCAAAGCGATCTTCCGTCCGTCGCCGTATTTGATCGCATTTTCCATCAGGTTCTGCAGGACCTCCACCAAGCGGTCGCGGTCGCCCCGCAGCAGGCGGTTCGGGTACTCATCCACCACGAACTCCGTGCCGATTCCGCTCAGTTTGTCGCTGTAGTACGCGCGGATCTCCTCCACCACATCGGCCAGGAAAAACTCCTCCTGCCGCACTGTGAAATCCAGGAAATCCTCGCCGGCCGCCTGCACCAGTTTGCTCACGTAGCCCTCGATCTCATCCGCCTTCTGCGCGATCTGCTCCACCGAATGCTGCTTCTGCTCCGGGTCCTCGTACAGGTTGCGCTTCAGCGCCGCCGAGTACAGTTTGATCGCCGACAGCGGCGTCTTCAGGTCATGGGACAGCGACAGCAGCATGACGTTGCGGTCGCGCGTGAACTCCAGGTTCTTCTCGCGCTCGGCCTGCAGCGTCTCGCGCAGCATGTCCAGACCCCACACGAACTTGCGGAAATACGGGCTCCGCGACTGCGTCAGCGGCGCCGTCAGGTTGCCCTTCGCCAGCATCTCCGGGTACTTCGACACCTTCGAGAACGGGGCAATGATGCTCACGAACACGTATAACAGGAAGACCAGCACCAGGACGCCGAGGATCACCAGCACCAGGTCCATTCGATGAAGGATCGAGCGGACGCGCGCGTCGTCCCCGATCACATAATCCATGCGGTACAGTGTGCCCTCGATATCGAACATCGAGTAGGTCGTCTCACTGTCGAAAAACTTCTCCTGCCCGTCGTTTCGCACGATCTGGTCCAGGTTCGGATATTTTCCCGCGAGTTCCGAAAGCGCCGCCGAAGCCTCGGCCGCGGTCATCGCATTGACCTGCTGCGCACGGATCGCATCGGCCGCGCGATCCATCTCCACGCGGTAGATCTTCGAACTGCTCTTCGTCGCGCCCAAATGCACAAAAAGTGCCGACAGAACGATTCCTGCCGACACGATCAGTCCCAATAGTATATATCGCATCCTTACTTTACTCAAACCGATACCCCTTTCCCCAAACGGTCACCAGCCGCTTCGGATTCTTCGGATCGTCTTCGATCTTCTCGCGCAGATACTTGATGTGCACGGTCAATGTCTGCATCTCCGAGTCGCTGTCCGACCCCCAGACGGTGTTGAACAGGAACTCCTTCATCAGTGTCTGGCCTTTATTCTCCATGAAGAGCTTCAGCAGTTCGAACTCCTTCAGGCCCAGATCCAGGACCCGTCCGTTTTTGATCACCTGCTGCTTATTCACATCCAGGACCAGGTCGCCGTCCGTCACCGTGTCCGTGGCCAGCCGCCGCTTGAAGATGCCTCGGATCTTCGCGATCAGGATGTCGATGTCGTACGGTTTCTCGATATAGTCGTCTGCGCCCGCCAGGATCGCGTTTAGTTTGTCATCCTTGGCATTCTTCGCGCTCACGACTAAAACCGGCGTATTCGCGCTCTTACGCACGTGATTGAGCACCGCCAGCCCGTCCATCTGCGGCAAACACAGATCCAGCACAAGAAGCCTTGCGCCGTACTTATCATACAGCGACAAGGCTTTCTCTGCGGTCTCTACACAGCTCACGACGTAATTCTCCGCACGCAGGAAATCCGTCAGCAGCTGTCCCAGATCTTTTTGATCTTCCACGATCAGGATATCGACCATAATCTACCTCTTACCAACCCTGCTCCATGAGCCAGTTACTCAGGCTCCGCTCACGGTCACGCAGGTTCGAATTCGCTTCATATCTGCCTAAATTATACTCGGCCTTGATGTTGCCGTCAACGATAAACAGCAGGCGGGAGCACTTCGCAGCGACCTTCACATCGTGGGTAACGAGCATGATCGTCGTGTCCTCGCGGTTGAGTTTCGCGAGTTCCTCCATGACCTCGTCCGATGCCGAACGGTTCAGCGCGCCGGTCGGCTCGTCCGCGAAGATGATCTTCGGGTTGTTGATCATGCTGCGGGCAATGCATGCTCGCTGGAGCTGGCCGCCGGAGGCCTCGGATGTATCATTGTCCGCGATCTGCGCTACATCGAACTTACGCAGCAGGCTGCGGCCACGCTCCTCGATGTCCTTCTTGCTGACGCCGCTTCTTTTCGCCTTGATGCCGGGCAGGATGACATTGTCCAGGATGGACAGGTTACGCATCATGTACATCTGCTGGAAGATGAAGCCCATCTTCGTAAGACGCAGGTCGGACAGTTCGTTGTCCGAAAGCTTATCCATCTGCTTGCCTTCGAAGAAGACCTCGCCCGCCGTCGGGCGGTCCATGCCGGAGATCGAATATAACAGGGTCGATTTACCGGAACCGGAGGGACCCATGATCGCGACCATCTCGCCCTCCTCGATCTTCAGGTTCACATTCTTAAGAACATTGTTCTGCTTTTTATTTACGATATATGTTTTGCAAAGGTCCTTTGCTTCCAATACTGTACTCATATCTTTATCTCGCTTTCTTTGAACTGATTTTGGCTATTCGACATCAGCTGTATCCACAGCCTGAATATGCTTCGTATAAAGTGCTGTCAGGAAGGCTGCCGCCACGGTCACGCCGAGGAGGATGAGCGGGTAGGCCACGAATACTTCCATCGGTCTGATCTTATAGCGGATGCCCTTACCCGCGCCCATGACCGCGAAGATCGCATCCATGAGGTGTGTCGCCGGGATGCAGAAGATCATGGCCAGGATCAGCGAGATCAGCAACATGAACATAAAGCGGAGCGCGTGGTGCACGAGCACGTCGCGGCTGCGGATGCCCAATGCCTTCGACAGGGCGATCTCGCGGCGCTCGCGGCTGATGAAGGAACGCTCCATGAGGGCCGTCATCAGGAAGATAACGCCGATCGTAATGATGAGCAGCAGGTTCTTCAAAGCGGAAATCATGGGTGCCGCCTTCGTCGAAGACTCTACGAAACCGTCGACTTCGAGCAGCTCCTGCGGCTGGAACAGTTCACGGATGCGGTCGAAACGACGCTCCAGTTCCTTCCCGGAAACCTTCTCATCGAAATCGATCTGGAAGGGATAACCCGAGGAAATATCCTGCGAATGCACATCCACATCCGGGTGGAGACGTCCGACCTGACCCAGCTGGGAGAGACTGATCATCGATGCGGTGATGCGGTACTCTTCGCGCTGTCCGTTAATGGTGATCCAAATCTTATCGCCGATCTCGGCGCCGAGGTCCTTCAGAAGAACTTCGCCGAGGGCGATCTCATATTTATTCTCCGGAGCGTAACCGTCCGTGTACTCGTAGTCGGTCGTCTTCGTCTCCGCACAGTGCAGGAACTGGACCTGGCTCTTTCTTCCGTTAAACTCGACCGGATACTTGTAGAATATCTCGACGTATACATTGGCCGGCATGTCATTTTCCGCGAGAACACGTTCGATCTCTTCCATCTCGTGCATCAGCGCGTACGGATCGTCGGAAGCCATCGCCTTCATGGTCGAGTCAGTCAATGTCATGTACGCGTCGCTTTCGGTTACGGAAAGCAGCGGAGCCAGATTACCGCTTCTCAGTGTATTGGCCGTATTCGCCAGAACCATGATCAGGACCATCGCCATCGCGAAGATCAGGATGATCATGCTGTACTGCCGGGGCGATGCCGTGATGTCGTTCGCTGCCATGTAGGAATTGAACGGCAAATGACTTTTCGCCAGGGACAGCAGGCCTTTCTTGTGGTAGCGCTCGCCGGGCATTCCGTTACGCATCGCGTCGACCGGCGAAAGTTTCTTAACTTTGCGGGTGCTGTGGTAGCAGAACAGCAGAACGACCGCAACGATGAGGACCGCCATGAGGATGCGGATCAGGATGAGGTTGTCACTTCCGAAGACCATGTTTCGGGATGCCTCTTCCAAAAGCGCATGCTCAAACGGGATGCTTAAGAAGAAACCGATGACCGTTCCGACGATGGCCAGGCCCAGATATTTCACCAGGAACAGGCCGCGGATCGCGCGGTTCTTCAGGCCGACCGCCTTCATAACGCCGATCTCACGGAACTCTTCGACCACCGAATATTTGATCGTGTGACCCAGCAGGACGAAGGCGATCAGCAACAGGCCGATACTTAAGAGCACTACCATGCCAGCTACGATCATATCCATGATGTAAGTCGTCTTGATCATCTCGATATCGCCATCGAAGAGGATGCCGGACTGGAGACCTAAGTAATCCTTAACCTCAGTGACATTCGTGCTGTTCAGGTAAACACGCGTTCCGAGGTAAGGCTTGATGCCTTCCGCGGCACGTACTCTTTGGTAATCCGCGTCGCTCATGATCAGGCTCGGATTACCCATGGCCGATGTTCCGAAGATCGCATCCTTCGCATATCCGGCCACCTTCAAGGTGATCGTCTCGTTTGCAAGTGTCAGTTCGAAGGTCGATCCGACCTTGAAATCCTCATCCGAGACCAGAGGCCCGCTGATGTAGACCTCTCCTTCCGCCAACTCTTTGATGACCCTGTCCGAACGATCGAAGTAGTTGATGATCGTGCCGGATACCGGAAATCCCATGACGGCGTTTGACACATCGGACACACGCTCGCCGTTCTTAAGCAGGCAGGTGGATGAGAAGAAGAAGATCTCCTCTTTCTTGCAGTTTGTCACACTGTCCATCGCAGACAGGTCGGCGATCCACTGGTCGGCCAGCTCGCTGTTACGCGTCAGCACGATGTAGTCCGGTGCCTCCGCCTTCTCCATATAGTAGTCCAGTCCTCCGAAGACCGACACCGCACAATCGGTGCCGCTGATCGCGAACGTGGACGCCAGAATGATAAACACCAGCAAGATGATGTTCATCGTCTTCTTACGTTTCAGATCTTTCCTCAGTATTCGAAAAAACATGTGAGTATCTCCTCTCCGCAGGGCGTATTCTAAAGCATCTCCCGCCCTGTTGAGTTGATCTTATCATACCATATATTAAAAAATCCTTAAACCGGATTCGGCACTTTCTCCGGCAGGTCCCGCGAAATACAAAAAGGCCGCCGGTGAATGTCTCACCGACAGCCTGTCTTGTTTATTCTATTTCGGTATATTCCCTCAACCCTGGAAGATCCTGGGCAGGAAATCGTGGATACAACGACGCCATACGCTCCAGTCGTGGCCGCCCGGGAAGGTCGTACGGTAGATGTTGACTTCCTTCGTCTCGAGCATCTTATCGTCCTTATCAAAACTGTTGAAGTACGTATCCTCGGTACCCATCGCGCGATAGAATACGCGGAAGCTCTCATTGAACTTCTTCGGATCGTCGAGGAGTGCCAGATGCTGGTCCGGCGACGGCCAAGGCGAAGACATAAATCCGCTGAATACGCCGACATAACCGAACAGATCCGGATGTGTCATGGTGATGATACTGGTCTGGTAGCTGCCCATGCTGAGGCCTGCCATCGCACGATTCCACTTATCGGTCAGTACCGGATAGTGCGACTCGATGAACGGGATCAGGTCGTCCAGCAGGATATGCTCAAATGTGTCGAAGCGAGGGAACGGGCCGTCCTTCTGCTCCACCTGCGGCATACCATTTGCCATAACGATGATCATTTCCTTCATCTTACCGTCTGCGATCAGATGATCCGCGATGCGGCCTGCGTGCCCCTGGTAGATCCAGCCGATCTCGTTCTCGCCGTAACCGTGCTGCAGATAGAGCACCGGATACTTCTTATTCGGATCAAAAGCTGCCGGCTTATAAACCAGGCAGATCTCGTGCTTACCGGTCGTCTTCGACATATAGTAGTGACGTGTTACGGAACCATGAGGGATATCGGAAAGGGAGTCCCAATCCTCTTCGCCGGGCACCGGCACATCCACAAAGTTCATCGGACGGCAGCAACCATAACCGATCGGGAAATACGGGCACAAAACGTCAGCGCCGTCGATCTTCAGGAAGAAATACTGGAAACCACGTCCCAGGTATACTACCTCTTCCCACATATCATCGCTGACCTTCTTCAGCGGGTGCAGATTGTTGAACTGGTCGATAACCACCTCTTTTGCGTTCGGGGCCTTCACACGGAACTTCACGCCGCCATCCGGCATGTATTCAAAGCCCTGGTCACCGTCGCGGTTCGGCTCGCCGAAATACGGGTCGAACGACAACGTCAAATCGAGTACTGTCTTCTTCATCCTATAACCTCCTGGGTTTTTATTTGATACAATTACGTACCTGGCTCGGTCCTTTGCGACCAAACATTCTCACGGAGTATTATAGCATACTTCATCAGTTTTTACCACGCTTATTTCTTCTTTTTCATCTTAATGGCAGCCACCGTCGCGCCACCGATACCGACCACTCCTAATACCACGGTCAGCACGATCCGCATGGTGTTTCCGCCCTTATCTTCCGTCTTTTCATCGGTGATCTCAGCTTCCGTAGAAGCTGCTGTCGTCGTTTCACGAACGGTCGCCTGCGTCGGTGCTTCGGTCAATGCTTCGGTAGGCGCCTCTGTCGGTGCCTGCGTCGGTGCCTGTGTCGGCGCCTCGGTCGGCGCTTCCGTCGGTGCTTCGGTCGGCGCTTCGGTCAGCGCTTCCGTCGGCGCTTCCGTCGGCTTCGGTCCGGCCAATGCTTCCTCGATCAGCTCGCCGGCCTCCGGCAGTTTCAGTTCCTCGCGTACCTCCGTGAGCAACTGCGTATTCGCATCTATAGCCGCCTGTATCGCTGCATCCCGCGTTTCAAGCATTTGCTTCGGGATCGGCTGGCTCATCAACGGTTCGATATTCCATATACCGGAGAATTCGGCCATCAGCGTGTTCGTCTCGAACGGTTCGACAATAAAAGCATTTTCCTGAGGCCCGCCCCATATGTTGATCTTAAGCCAATCATTTTCGGTTTTCTCATTATACGCTTCGATGCTTTTCACAAAGCTTTCCACCGGATATGCATAGCCCCAATACAGGGTCAGGATCGGGATCGGCAACACATCCTTCAGCGGCTCTTCGCAAGGAGCCACGGAATATTGCGCATCCCAACCCTTCCACTCTTCCGGCGTGGACTCCTCCAGATCTTTCAACAACATGTCGAAAGGATAGATCTCGGTCTCGTCATAACCGAAATTCGCATACGTATACCATCTATATTCCCCATCCGTTACCTGCAACGCACGGGCGATCTCACTATCACTCTTAAGGATCTGCGAGCGTACGACAGCCTTCACACGAAGCGCATCCAAGTAATTCCGGAACGCATCCGTATCCTCTGTCACACTGTCCGAAAGGTAAATGATCCTGTATTTATCCTTATCTTCACCCCAGTACCTCTCAAAAATGGAATGTTCCAGCAACGACATTTCTTCTGCCGGCGAGAGTGTATACGAGCGTCCTTCATTCGGAGTGTATGAAGCGACCAGCTGCTCTCCTTTAAGATCTGGCTGCGCAGTATACAAAACCACATATACTGCCGTTTCTTCTGAGCAGACCATGGCGTTAAAGGCCGGCGAATTATAAAATGTATTCGGCTCATACGGATCGGTTTGTTCCTTATCCTTTGACAGATACCAGAGCAGATCATCCAGAATGATATCCGTCCCATATGCCGAAGTCTCCCGCGGCATAGCCCGATAATAATCCAGTTGTTCCTTCGTATAATCGCCGGTCAGCTCGCCGTAGTTTCTGTTTTTATCATAGTACTGGAGTTTCCCGACGATATAGTCCACATCCTCCTGTGGTAACTTCAGACCGAATTCCAAATACAGTTTTACCTTCGTAACGATCGCGCCGTCATATGAGGAATCCATATATACAAAGTGTTCTTCCAATGTCGGATCTGAAAACCATTTACGGTAATTCTCCGCGGTGAACCTGGCCATCGTAACATCCGCTCCGGTCTCCTCACGCTCCGTGATCCAGTTTATCAGATCTATATGCGTCGTTCGCGAAATATACACACGATCCAACAACCGGCTCACCAAAAAATCATCCAGTATCACACTGATCCGATTATCCGCCACCGTATAACTCATCGGTTTAATATCATCCACCAGGATCAGTTCATACAGAGGCATGTCGACCGACCACTCCAGGTGACCGATCCGGTCGTTGAACTGTCTCGAAAGCTGTCGAAGGTCGAACGCGAGCACATTCTGGTAGTTTAAGTTTTTCGCCGTTTTATACGCGTAAGAAAGTCCGGCATATCCCCCGGCTTTTACAGCCAGTGTCACCACGCCGCCCTTCACCGCGATCTCCTCTCCGTCTTTCGTTCTCACGGCCAATGCTTTTCTGTCGATCCCGGCTGAGATCTCCGGCAGGGCAAACGTAACCTCCGCGTCCTCTTCACCATTGTTTCTGAGAACCAGCTCGGAAGTCACCATCTCCGTCTGCGTATCGATATGGACCTCCATGGACAGCACCGAAATGTCGGCATTGTCCGCGGAAAGCGTCGGCGCTGCCGACGACGGAAGCGGTGCTAAGCCGATCATCACCAAAAGTAATGCCAAAAATGCTGCTAATGCTTGTTTCCTGCGACTTTTACACTTCGTCATAGAGCATTCCCCCAATTCTTAGATTTTCGTTACCAGAAACCTTCGTTTGCTCTATTATAGCACATTTTTCATCGATTGTTTTCCGTTTGGATCAACTCTTTTGACGTTTTCGGATGATCACCGCAATCGCGGTCGCACCCGCCATAACCACGAGGACGACTCCGAGGATGATCCAAAGCAACGGTCCTCCGTTCGCGGGATCAGTTTCCGCCTCTTTCACGGCAGGTTCGATCGTCGTTTCCACGGGCTGTGTAATGCCCTCGGTCTCCTGTGTTGCTTCAACCGTCGACTCCTCCGTCAGCGTTTCCGTGGGTTCGGGAACAGACGTTGTTTCCTCGACAGGTGCTTCTGTCGGCTCTTCCGATATGACCGGAACGCCCATCTGCTCCGGAGTAGGAAGATTCAACTGCCGGCGCACATCATTTATTTCCTTCATTCTGTCTCTTACCAGGTTCTGTCTTGCCGTGGATCCTTCTTGCAGTTTGGCATTCTTATACAACTCCATCATAAACGTATCGAGATTATCCGAAGTTACAAATGAAAACGCATATGGATCCACATTCACAGTGCCGGTATGCGAAGGCTCCCCGTATACTTCTCCCCAATACTGCGTAAAGATCGGGATCGATAACAAATCCTTAAGCGGCTCTTTACAGCGAACCAATGTATTGGAACTGACTTCACTCAGTCGTGCTTTAAACTCTTCGTAGAGAATGTCATCAAAAATACTTGCACCGGACGCATCATACCCAAAATACTGTTCATAATTTCCCATGGTAGCCCCGGAATACGGACTGTAAAACCTTCCCTCGAATATCTCCGCTAAAGCGCTGTCTTCCCTAAGGATCTGAACACGAATGACTGCCTTTACATTCAGTGCAGTCAGATAATCTTGCACCATTTCCGGGTCATCAAAATCGCTTTCGAAAAGATGAATAAATCTGCGTCCTCTAGGTAATACTTCACCAAGACTTACTTCGATGCTTTCTGACACCCGATTCGCCGTTTCGCCGTCCCAGCCTGTTTCAAAATATATACCCGTTCCTTCTATCCCCGGAGCAGAAGGCAGTAATGCATAGATCGAATTCACGGGGTTCAACGTGGCCTCAAATGCCGGGCATAGTTTTAGCCACGATTCCCCATTATTATTCCCATCTTCATGTAAATCGTAGAAAAGATAATAGAGTAACCGGTCGGAAAACAAGCTATATTCCAGCCAAGACCCTTGAAGGTTCGGTAATCCCGGGATCGTTTCGATGGAAAGCGGGTGTTCTTCGATAAACTGATCAAATGTACATGCCTTGCTCACATCAGGGTTTCTTCGATCTTCGATCCACTTAAGCAGAGCCTCCCGGTCCTCTTTACGCCCCTCCTGATCATAATACATATTTAAAAGAGTGATCAAATAACTGTTGAAAGAGTAATCCAAGTTGATCCAATGATCTCTGACCCACTCGGGATCGCGGTACCATTTTCGATAGTTCTCGAGGAGAAAACGTTCACAAAAGCACCATGCCATACCCTCTTCAAATTCCCAGCTGTAATCCATCCATTGGTCGCTCAGATAATCATACTCTTGCCAGGTATCGTCATCCATTTCCGACATATTATCGTTGTCTATCTCGTACTTTTCTACAAATGCATCGAGTTCTTTTTCCGCTTCCTCCATGAACTCCTTATCTCTCACCAGCCGCTCTTCCGCATTTACCAGTTCTTCCATCAGATCCTTATGCGTTGTGCGGGAAAAAGAGACCCGGTTCAACAACCTGCTGACCATGAACTGATCCAGTTCAACGCAAATACGATGTCCGTTTACC
The DNA here is from genome assembly GCA_017548765.1 of Lachnospiraceae bacterium. GTDB lineage: Bacteria > Bacillota > Clostridia > Lachnospirales > Lachnospiraceae > UBA1201. The sequence continues at coordinate 35,783 of JAFYZH010000058.1, forward strand.
GTAAACGTTCCCGGTTGGATATCATTTACCAGAATGAATTCGTACGCCGGCATATCCACCGTCCATTCCAGATGTCCGATGCGATCATTGAACTGCCGTGACAACTGCCGCAGATCAATGCCGATGGCGCCCTCATACGCGAGGTTCTTCTTAGTCTTGTATGTATATGTGATCCCGGCAAATCCGAGGCCTTTGACTCTCAGCGGCACTCGTCCGTCCACCGCCTCGATCTCGCTTCCGTCACTCGTTTTTACGGTCAATGTATCCAGATCGATCCCCGCAGAGATCTCCGGCAGGGCATACGTGATATCTTGATAACTTCCGCTTGCATTTTTCAAGATCAGCTCCGTGAAAACCATCCCGGTCTCGGTGTTTACATTGACCGTAATGGACAGAACGGAGATGTCATCGTGGTCTTCCGCTGTCTCCTCAGGCGCGGCCAGTGCAGGAACGACCGGAAGGCTGAGCAGCACCAACAGCAGCGCCATCAGCGCTGCTGTCGCATGTATCAACATCGAACTCCGTTTTTTCATAACTCATCCTCACTTCTTGGACTTCTTTTTTACCACTACGGTTGCGGTTGCAGTCGCCGCTCCGACAACGATCACGCCTGCTACGACAGCGATCAGCAGGATCATGGGACCCTTATCGGACGGATCCTGCGTATCCTTCGATGCAAAGGTCTCCTCTTCAGAAGATACAGCGGTTGTTGATGCGTCCTCGAGTTCCTCTGTGGAAACCTCAGCGGTCGTTTCGATCAATGCCTCCGTGGTTTCTTCTAAAGTTCCCTCGACAGGTGCTTCTGTCGGCTCTTCCGATATGACCGGAACGCCCATCTGCTCCGGAGTAGGAAGGCCCAGCATTTCCCGCGCTTTATCGATCTCGTTCTTTATGGAGTCCTCAAGTGCTTGCCGTTGTGCGTTTCGTGCCATTAATACAGCGCTTATATTTTTTTCTTCCATCAGCCGGTCGAGCGCATCGGTAGCATATGATGAAAACGGAAGTCTTCGCACAGACCAATATCCTTCATCATCCTGCAAGTAGGCTTTCCCCCAAAACAGTGTGAAAACCGGAATCGATAGATGGTTTGCCAATGGATCCTCATAATGATACAGTGTATTATCTCTGACCACCTCGTTAAGCTTACTCTGGAAATCCTTAAACGAGCAATTTCCGAATTCATCAAATCCAAAATATTCTATCGGTGAATAGCTCCCGAGTACAAAATATTCGTCTCCCTGGAAGAGAAGTGCACGCATGACCGCTTGAACATGCAGGGCATCCAGATAGTCATTCACCACTTGGGGATCGTTAAAGTCGCTCTCAAAAAGATGAACATATCTGCATCCCGATATTAAAAGACGATCCATTATCATTTCAACGTTCGCGGAAGAATGAAAAGCCTCATCTCCGAATTCATTACCATACCTGATTTTAGTTCCTTCTACATGCGGAGCCGAAGGCACCAAAACATATAAAGATCGATTCGAGTTTTCCTTTGCGTCATAAGTCAGGCAATCCTGCAACCAATAGTTATAACCTTCGCTCAAGTTCGTAATGTGTATAAGGTAATTATATAAACGATTAGGCATTTCGAGCAGCTCTATCCAAGGATTATACTCCGGCACTTCCTCCATTCCTGGATAAAGCGGATGGCTTTCCACAAAACTATACATTTCCGCTCCATGGTTTTGTGCATACCATTGAACAAAAGCCTCTTGAGCCTCCGTTCGTTGCATATGAGCATAAAATAAATTAAACAGGGTCCACTCTGAATTATCCGCATCGATCCAATATGCTTTGAACCACTCGGGATTACGATACCATTCCCGATAGTGTTCAAGAATGAACCGGCCCCAAAAACAACCGGAGCGCGTATTTGAGTACTTCCATTCCGCCTCATTATATTCGTCCTCGGCAGAATAATACTCATTTACGGCGTCATCTTCTAACTCATCCTCAAAAATATACTCATCAATTCCGTATTTTTCTTTGACCTCTTCTAATCTGCTTTTTGCATGTTCTGCGTTCTCTTTATATCTAGGCAGATTTTCTTCTTCTGTGGCCAATGTATTCAGCATCTCCTGATGCGTAGTACGGGACAGATAAACCGTGTTCAGTAATCTACTGAC
>JAFYZH010000059.1 GCA_017548765.1 Lachnospiraceae bacterium
AGAATTCGAGCCCGGGGAGGACCTCCCCGGGCTCGATGTGTATCTATGAGATTTTGTGGTTCGCGGGTTTAAATCCAGCCACCATCGAAGCCGATGACCTGACCTGTGAGGTAGGCCGGGGCGGACAGGATGAGTTCGACGGTTTTTGCGACTTCGTCGGCGGTCGCCATGCGTCCGGCCGGGATCTGGTCGATCACGTCCGCCAGTTCCTCAGGGGAGAGGAGGCGGTTCATCCGGGTGTCGATCAGGCCGCAGGCGATCGCATTGACCGGAATGGAAGAGGGCGCGAGTTCTTTTGCGAGGGCGCGGGTCATCGCGTTCAGGCCTCCCTTCGCTGCGGAGTAGGCGACCTCGCAGGAGGCGCCGACCTGACCCCAGACGGAGGAGATGTTCAGGATCGCGCAGTTCGCATTTGCCTCGGTATCATGCATCCGACGGATCATACCGGGGATGCACAGGCGCGCCAGGTCCAGGGCTGCCGCCAGGTTTGTCGTGAGGATCGCCATGAGGCGGTCGGAGGACAGGTCCTGGAGCAGGCCGATGTCGGCGATGCCGGCGTTGTTGATGAGGATGTGCGGGGTGTGGCCGCCGGAAGCTTCGACCGCGCGGGCGAATGCTGCGCTGCGGGCTTCGGCGTCGGAGAGGTCGCAGATCATCGGGACGATCTGGCAGTCCGGGACTGCGCTGCCTATCTCGTCGATGACGGTCGCGAGACCCTCGGTGTCTGTATTGCAATTCAGGATCAGGCGGGACGGCGAGCCGTCGAAGACCGCCAGATGGCGGGCGATCGCGGCGCCGATGCCGCGGGACGCGCCCGTGATCAAGATCGTTTTCTTCATAGGGTACTCCTTAGTATTTGTGCTCGTCTGGCTAATCAAAGAGGCAAAATCGCATCCCAATCAGCCGCGAGGGGGGCTTCGGCCACCAAAGCTAGCGAAAATCAAGTATTTGGTTGCTTTTCAGGCCCAAAGCGTCGGTGTTTTGTAAGGCTTCGGCCACCAGAGCAGGCCAAAATAGAGCATTTGGTTGCTTTTCGGGCCTAAAGTGCCGGTGTTTCGTAAGGCCCCGGCCACCAAACTGGCGAAAATCAAACATTTGGTTGCTTTTCAGGCCCAAAGTGCCGGTGTTTCGTAAGACTCTGGCCACCAGAGCAAGCAAAAACCATGCTCCTGGTTGCTTTTCCAACCAGCCGCCCGGCTCTAAGGTTATACTAGCATGAAGCTTGAGGAAAAACAAGCATTGAGTGCGTGGACTTGAACACGATTTTATGGTATAGTGTTCGAAGACGATATTTCAAGGAGTTACAACTCTGTTATGGATACACAGAAAGCAAATATACAACCGAAAGAGAATCCTCTGGGGACGCGGCCGCTCGGGAAGCTGCTTTTGTCACTGGCAGTTCCGGCGATCATCGCGAACGTGGTCAATGCGCTCTATAACATCGTGGATCAGATCTTCATCGGACAGGATTCCGGCAAACTCGGAAATGCTGCGACCAGCGTCTCGTTTCCGCTGACGACCATCTGCATGGCGATCGGCCTGATGACGGGCCTCGGCGCTGCCTCGGGCTTCAACCTGGAATTGGGACGCAAGAACGAAGCGAAGGCGAAGAAGATCGCCGGCTCCGCGGCGGGCATGCTCGTGATCTGCGGCGTGACCATCTGCGTTCTGGTGCGCATCTTCCTGAAACCGATGCTCATCGCCTTCGGCGCAACGGAAAACATCCTGCCATACGCGGAGCAGTATGCCGGCATCACGTCCTTCGGCATTCCGTTCATTCTCTTCTCGACGGGCACGAACCCGCTCGTGCGTGCGGACCGTAGCCCTCGGTATTCCATGGCGGCGATCGTCATCGGCGCGGTGCTGAACACCATTTTGGACCCGATCTTCATCTTTGCATTCCGTTGGGGCATCCGCGGCGCGGCTTGGGCGACCGTGATCAGCCAGATCGTGTCGGCCTGCATTCTGGCCGCGTATTTCCCGCGTTTTAAATCGGTCCACTTTGCGATGAAGGACTTCATCCCGCATTTCACAGAAGTCTTCGAGATCTGCAAACTCGGCCTGAATTCCTTTATCTTCCAGTCCTCGAACCTGCTGGTCCAGATCACCCTGAATAATGTGCTTCGAACCTACGGTGAGCAGTCGATCTACGGCGCCGACACGCCGATCGCGGTGGCGGGCATCGTCACGAAGATCAACGTCATATTCATTGCCCTCATCATCGGTCTGATCAATGGCGCGCAGCCGATCTGCAGCTACAACTACGGCGCGAAAAAGTACAGCCGCGTGCGCCATACGGTGAAACTCTTCATGACCGCGGCGATCATCATTTCGACCGCGCTCTGGCTGATTTTCGAGATCTTCACGGAGCCACTCATTTCCCTGTTTGGCGACGGCGGCGACGACCCGCTGTATGTGGAGTACGGTGTGCGCTTCATGCGCGCCTTCCTGTTCTGCGTATTCTTAAACGGCATGCAGATCTGCTGCGCGACGTTCTTCCCGGCGATCGGAAAAGCGACGAAGGGGGCCTTGCTTTCCTTCTCGAAGCAGATCGTTTTCCTGATCCCTTTGCTTCTGATCCTGCCGAAATTCTTCGGCCTGGAGGGCATCAAGTTCGCCCAGCCGATCACGGACCTTCTGACGTTTTTGATGGCGATCACATTCCTATGGCACGAGATGCGGAAGATGCCGAAAGAAGACATGCCTCTCGATTGATGCAGGGGTGTCGGCATCTTGACATTTGCCATAAATTTGCTATAATCTTTCACGTAGGATACATATGCATTTTCCGAGTCGGCAAATGCATGCGGAAGGGAGTTTATTGAGATGAAATACGGTATTATCGGCGCTATGGAAGCAGAGGTCGCAACGCTGAAGAAACATATGGCACAGGCGGGCGGCTATTCATCGAAGCGCTATGCGGGCATGGATTTTGCCTGCGGTAAGCTGGGACAGGCGGACGTAGTTGTCGTGAAGTGCGGCATCGGTAAGGTCAATGCAGCCATGTGCGTCCAGATCCTGGCGGACTATTTTGACGTTACACATATTATCAACACGGGCGTAGCAGGCGCACTGAATGAGCAGCTGGATATCGGTGATATCCTGATCTCCACGGACGCCCTGCAGCACGATGTGGACGTGACAGCGCTGAAATACGCGCCCGGTCAGATCCCCGGCATGCCCGTGCTTGCATTTCCCGCAGATAAGATGTTAGTCCTGCAGGCGGAACGGACGGCGGAGGCTCTGAAGAACGAGCCCGGCTTCACGGACGTTTCTTTCCTGCGCGGCCGTGTTGTGAGTGGCGATATCTTCGTTTCGGACGCAGACCTGAAGAAGCGCCTGATCGAGATGTTCCGCGGCGACTGCTGTGAGATGGAAGGTGCGGCGATCGCCCAGGCGGCGTACGCAAACAACATGCCTTACGTGATCCTGCGCGCGATCTCGGACCGCGCGAACGGCGGCGCGACGGTAGACTATCCTGTGTTTGAGGCCCAGGCGGCCGTACGTTGTTCACGTTTTGTGGAATATATGGTAAATAGATCATAATGGGAACGATATCGAGCTGGAATAAAGATCGAAAGGAAGGCTCCGGGAAGGGCCACATCGGCATCCGCATCACCGCGGGTGTGATCGTGGTCCTTCTTTTTGTGTGCCTGTTCGTCTTTGTGATCCTGCCTCGATTTAAGGCTGAGCCCGGTGACGATCCGGAAACCTCCACCTCCGACTTGGCGGACAATGCATCCTCTACGGAGGATAGTTCCGATGTGGAAGACACTACGCAGGCTCCGACTTCGGAAACTTCCACCGACAGGAGCGAACCTTCGGCCGGACCCTCGGAAGAAATCATTTCCTCCGACGCGGACGAAACCACGGGCGCGACCGATCCGGCCGATGTGACCGAGGCGCCGACCGAACCGAAGGAAGAATATATCACGATCCTCGCGGTCGGAGATAATCTCTATCACAAGTCCCTGTCCCAAAGCGGTATCAAGGAGGATGGGACCTACGATTATACGCCGGTCTACCGTGCCATGCGGTACCTCATTTCCGCGGCGGACATCGCGGTGATCAACCAGGAGACGCCGATGGCAGGAGAGTCCTACGGCATCCAGACCTATCCGAAATTCAATGTTCCCCAGCAGATCAGCGATGCGATGGTCTGGGCGGGCTTTGATGTCGTGTCGTTTGCGACGAACCACATGCTCGATATGGGGCGGCAGGGGCTGATCGACACGGCACAGTACTGGAAGGATAAGCACCCCGACGTGCTCGTGACAGGCATTGCCCTCAGTCAGGAAGAGCGGGATACCGTTCCCTATGTCGAATGCAAAGGAAAGAAGATCGCCTTTTTGAATTACACCTATGGTGTGAACTCGGGCAATCTGGGCCGCCAGCCGTACCTGCTGAATTTCTTTGATGAAGCGACCGTGCGCGCGGATATCGCGCGGGCGAAGGAGACTTGCGACTACGTGATCGTGCTGCCGCACTGGGGCGTCGAAGGGCGCATGGAGCCGACGGAAGACCAGTACAACATGGCGCTGATCCTGGCGGACGCGGGGGCGGACGTCGTGATCGGCACGCATCCGCACGTGATACAAAAAGTACAATGGGTGACGGGCGCGAGCGGTCATAACACGCTGGTTTTCTACTCCCTTGGGAATTTCATTTCCCTCCAGGACACGGCGGCGAAGATGCTCGGCGGCGTTGCGAAACTGCGTCTGCGGATCGATCCGGAGACGGGAGAGCTTTCGCTCGACGACTATCGGATGGACTATATCGTGACGCATTTTACGTATGATCCCGAGATCGAACTGTTTTCGGGGATGACGGCCGTCCCGTGGGATCAGTACTCGCGCAATCGTGCCGCGCAGCATGGCCTGATCAGCTGGGGGAAGAAGTTTTCCTACGATATGCTCGAGACGTATATAAAAAACAACGGACCGGTGACAAAGGAAGATATTGAAAGAATTCCGTAAGGAAATCGAGCAAATTATCCGTTGAAATGGGTCGGGAAATATGGTAAAATCACATTGTGTGGTCGATTCGCTTTGAAGCGGCCGGAGATAGTCTGTTTGAAACCAAAGGTGGTGAGTTTATCATGGCTGACAATTATAATCCGAATGACTTGGGCGACACGATACGTCGGTCCGTAGAGCAGGCGGTAAACAGCATAAATAATATGGTCGGCCAGATAATAGGATCGGCCTCGGATGCAAATCAACAGCAAAATCAACAGCAAAACACGCAGGTTCGCCGAAGTTCGCAGGGACATGGAAAACCGGTCATGCCGAACCAGCAGAACTCGGTCGCGCAGGCAGCGCAGCAGGTGCGGACGCAGTTTGACGCGGCGCCGAAGTACCCGGAGGTGTACTACCAACAGGGCGGTGCTCCGACGGTGCAGTATCAGCCGCAACCGGGCCAGCCGGTCCAGGTGCAGCAACCGCAGGGACAGGTTCCGGGCGGGCAGCAGGCCTACATAAATCAGGTGTATGCGGCGCAGGCAGCGCAGCAGGGACGCCGGGTTCCCATGCAGGGACAGAATGTACAACAGAATTTTATCCAGCCTGTTCAGCAACGGCAGCAGGGCGGTCAGGCAGGGCAGCCCGGCCAGCGCGGACGCGGAGCGTTCGGCGGCGCAGGCGGAGCGGGAGGCGGAAGGAACGCGAACCAGTATCCGATGGTGGAGACGAACTCGCACATCAACGATCCGCGTTATCCTGCATATATGCGGACCAGCAGGCCCGCGCCGGTACGCGTAAGCGTGACACGTAAGGCGGATGCATTTCCCGGTGAAGAGGAAAACAACACACGCAGTGTTACGTTTTTGGTATTCACGATCTTAACCGGCCTGTTTTCACTGGGTATGGTCAGTGAACTGACCGAAACGGATATGATCTGGGAGGAATACGAGTTAGTCGAGCATTCCCATTTCACGATAGGAGGGATCTTCGGCTTACTGTTTGCCTTAGGCCTCTTCGGAGTGTTCTTCTTCCTCTTCCGTCGTTCCAGAAAGAAGAAAAAGCAATATGCGCGGTTTCGCGAGTATATAAAACGCTATGCGACCCAACCGCAAGTTGCGGTCCTCGAGATGTCGGCGGCGATGGGCATCGAGCCTTCCGTGGTTCGCGACGACTGGAAGCAGATGATCGAACTGGGTGTGTTCCCGCAGGGACATTTCGCACCGGGCGACCAGGTGATCTTCCTCTCGGACGAGGGCTACGAGAAATACATGCAGTCGTACGGCCTGATGACCCCACAGCAGCAGTCGCAGACGGCAGGCGCATTGCCCGCCCCGAATGGCGCGGAAGCAAAGGCGACCCGCTCGCCGGAGGTCGAAAAGGCGCTGGAGCAGGGACGCAACTACATGTTGCAGCTGCGTAATGAAAACGACGCGATCCCGGGTGAGGTCGTTACGAAGAAACTCGATAGCCTGGAGGATGTGTGCAAGCGTATCTTCCGCGTGGTCGATGATCACCCCGAGAAACTTCCGGAGATCCGTAAGTTCATGGAGTATTACATGCCGACGACCCTGAAACTGGTGCACACGTACCGCGAGTTTGAGGACCAGAAGCTGGAGGGTGACAACATCACCCGCACGAAGAAAGATATCGAAGATACGCTCGACATGATCAATGTCGCGTTCGAGAACCTTTTGAACGACCTGTTTAAGGATGCGGCAGTTGAAGCGTCGGCCGACATTTCGGTGCTGAACGCACTGTTCGCGCAGGAAGGACTGAAGGAAAAGGAATTCGAAGTGATTCCGAGAAAATAGAAATTTGAAATTGCATGGCGGTGGCCGTGCGGATAGGAGAAGATATGGATGATAACATGATGCCTCAGGAGCAGGTTAAGGAAGCAACAGAGCAGGTGATCGAGACGATCGTGGCAGAAGCGCCCGAAGCTCCCAGCCTCACATTGACCCCGTTTGATTCACCGGAAACGAAGCCCGTTTTGGTGACGGATGCGCAGAAGCAGGAGGAAGAAGTTGAAGATATGACCGCTTCCATTCTGTCTGAGCAGGAGCTTAAGCAGGTGGAGCAGTTCTCGAAGCAGATCGATCTGAAGGATACGAACTCCATCATGCAGTATGGTGCGGGCGCGCAGAAGAAGGTCGCGGATTTCTCCGAGGCAGCGTTGGATAATGTGCGCACGAAGGATCTCGGCGAGGTCGGCGGCATGCTGTCGAACCTGGTTACCGAGCTGAAGTCGTTCGACGTAAAGGAGAACGAGAAGGGTATCCGCGCATGGTTTAAGAAGAGTGCAAATAAGATCGAGGCCATGAAGGCGAAATACGCTAAGGCTGAGACGAATGTTAATAAGGTTGCCGACTCCCTCGAGAAGCATCAGGTGACCTTGCTTCGCGACGTTGCGATGCTGGATAACATGTACGCTACCAACCAGACCTACTACAAGGAACTGACCATGTACATCCTGGCAGGTAAGAAGCGTCTGGAGCGTGCGAAGAACGAAGAGCTCGTTGAACTCAACGAGAAGGCGAAGAAGACCGGACTTCCGGAAGATGCCCAGGCGGCAAATGACTACGCAGCGCTGATCAACCGTTTCGAGAAGAAACTCTACGACCTGGAACTGACCCGCGTGATCTCCATTCAGATGGGACCGCAGATCCGCCTCGTACAGAGCAACGATACGGTAATGAGCGAGAAGATCCAGTCCACACTGGTGAACACGATCCCGCTTTGGAAGAGCCAGATGGTACTGGCGCTCGGCATGAGCCATTCCATGGAAGCTGCGAAGGCGCAGAGCGAAGTTACGGACATGACCAACGCGCTGCTTAAGAAGAACGCAGACATGCTGAAGATGTCCTCCATCGAGACCGCTAAGGAATCCGAGCGCGGCATCGTCGAGATCGAGACCTTGCAGCACACAAACCAGTCCCTGATCGATACGCTGGATGAGGTTATGCGCATCCAGAACGAGGGCCGTGAGAAGCGTGCCGCTGCGGAGATCGAGCTTCGTAAGATCGAGAACCAGATGAAAGAGAAACTTCTTGAGATGAGCGCTAGCTCACGCAAGTGATCATATGCATGAGACCGGGGCTGTAAAGCTTCGGAAAACAGCCGAAAAGCCGGCATCGGGGAGTCCCCCGGTGCCGGCTTTTTCCTGTTTTATCCGTATCCGATAGCGGAAAGAGGGCAAAAGACGTGGGTTATAGCCGTTTTATTAGGCAATTTACACAAATTGCAGCCGATTATTTCAGTAAAGTTGTTAGAAACACTTGATTTTAGGTGTAAGGAATGCTATACTAAGAACTAACGAAGTGGATTTCCCCCAAAATCCATAGGATTATTACAAAAAAGGTCGAAAACAAGACTTCTCTTTTTGTGTATATTGCCCAACATGAACGGGAAAATAAGGGCTTCCGGGGGAAACCAAGTCGAAAATATGAGTTTTCTTCGCGAAAATAGGAAAAACCTATTATATCTAAAGGAGATGCAAAGCAATAATTGGGCAGAAGCACGCAATAATAGTAATGCGGATAAAATGGGTTTGTTGTAGAATTATTACATAAATATGTGGAGAGTATCGCCTGATTTTTGTGCGGTTAGCACAAAGGCTGTAGGCGGGTTTTTGTATGCATGGCGGAATCTACGTGGCGGCGCATTCTTGCGCCGGGTTCTTTGCACGGTATGTTTACAAAAGCCAAAGTACGCTTTTCCATTGAAATGATATACAGAGAGGAGCTTTTTATGAGAGACAGAAAGCAAAAGCAGTTGATCAAATGGGCGATCGTCGGCGTGGTGATCGTTGCAGTTATCGTCTATTTGGCATGGCCGAAGAGCATTCCCAACTACGAGAAGAAGTATGCGGGTATCGACATCGAGGCCGAAATTGCGAGACTGAGCGACGAAGCTGAAAAGGCAGCTACGGAAAACACGTCAAAGCGCACGGTCACTTACTCGACGTACAAAAACAAACTTTCGGGTAAGAAAGCCGGTACTTCCACGATCGAAGTTGACGTAACGTCATTCGAAAATGGTAAAGACACCTTGATCGACACGATCGATGGTTACAAGTCGCTGGTATCGAAAGACGGAGGTGAGTTCGATCTCACTATCAACGTACCCGAAGAAGGTTTTTACACCATTTACATGGAGTACTTCCCTCTGGGCGCACGCACCGAAGATGTAGGCAAGTATGAGACACGTGGTGTTGACCCCGAGCGCGCTCTGTATATCTATAACAAAGAGACCGGAGAGTATGAACTTCCGTTCCGTGGATGTGACGCGTTCACATTTACCCGTATCTGGACAGACCGCGACGCAGTGAAGACCGATAACCGCGGTAACGAGATCCGTCCGGTCCAGGTAGAGGCTCCTCGTTGGGAGAGCATCAGCCTTCACGACTATCAGGGATATGAAAAGAACCCTTATGAGTTCTACTTCGAAAAGGGCGAGAATAAGATCCGCATTAAGGCCACGAATGAAACGATGGCTATCCGCAAGTTCGAACTTCGCCCGTTAGAGAAGACTCTCACATACGAGGAATACATTGCAAAGAATCCTTCCTCTAAGTTCACGGATACACCTTCCGGTGAGATCCCCGTGATCCAGGGCGAGGATGCTCAGTATCGTTCCACCCCTTCTCTGTATCGTACATATGATCACTCGTCTCCGAACACGGAGCCGTATAATATCACCAAGACCGTATTCAACATGATCGGCGGCACGCAGTGGCGTGTAGCAGGCGACTGGATCGAGTGGGAATTCGAAGCGCCTCAGGATGGCTACTATGAGATCACGATCAAGGGACGTCAGTTCTACAACCGTGGTTACGTATCCAACCGTAAAGTCATGATCGACGGAGAGGTACCTTTCGAAGAAGCGTCTGTTATCGCTTTCCCGTACTCCTCTGACTGGACCATGAAGACCATCGCCGATGAAAACGGCACTCCTTATAAGTTTGCTCTTACAAAGGGTAAGCACACCATCCGCCTCGAGGTAACGCTCGGCGAACTCGGTGAGATCCTTAAGAGCATGGATGCGAGCGTAGCCCGCATGAACAACGACTATCGTAAGATCATCGTACTCACAGGTACCGAGCCTGACGTTTATCGTGACTACGGTATCGCGACTGAGTTCCCCGAAGTAATCGCGGATATGGACCTCGAGTACAAGATCCTCTATAAGACCGTTGATGATCTGGTTAAGTATTCCGGTGAAAAGGGAACACAGGTTGCCTCCACCGAGAACCTTGCGATCACACTTGAGCGTTTCGCCAAGAAGCCTTCCCGTATCACAAAGGGTCTGGCAGGCTTCAAGGAGAGCGTAGCTCAGCTCGGTACTGATATCCTGACTCTTTCCGAGCAGCAGTTGGATATCGATGCGATCTACATCACTCCCGTAAACGCAGAGCTGCCGAAGGTTAAGAGCAGCTTCCTTGCAAGCACGATGCACGAGCTCCGTAGCTTCGCAGCTTCCTTCACCATCGACTACAACTCACTTGGTAACACCTACGGTTCGAACGATAAGCCCATCAACGTATGGATCCTCACCGGTCGTGACCAGAGCCAGGTACTGAAGAGCCTGATCGATGAAGATTTCACGCCGAACACCAAGATCGCTGTTAACCTGAAACTCGTTACAGCGGCAGCACTGATGCCCGCGGTAGTTGCAGGTAACGGCCCCGATATCGTACTTACCACCGGCCAGGGCGATCCCGTCAACTACGCGATCCGTGGTGCGGCATACAACCTGTGCAACTTCCCGGATCTCGAGGAAGTAACAAAGAACTACTACGAGAGTGCACTTCTTCCTTATAGATATGATACGGAAGATGAAGACGGAACCGTTCACCCCGGATTGTACGCGATCCCCGAGACGCAGTACTACAACGTAATGTTCTACCGTACAGACGTTATGGAAGAACTCGGACTGAAGGCTCCGGAGACTTGGGACGAGCTCATCGCTATGCTCCCTGCGATCCAGAGTAAGAACCTGAACGTAGCTATCCCGTCTGTTGAGCGTATGATCGGCGGCGTGATGAACCCCGACCTTTCTTCGTTCTTCGCTATGCTGTATCAGCACGGCGGCGTACTGTACGACGAAAAGCATACAAAAGTTCTTTTGGATGAGCAGAAGGCGGTTGAGGCATTCGAAATGTACACCAAGTTCTTCACTCACTATAAGACACCGAGAAGCTACGACTTCTCGAACCGTTTCCGTTCCGGTGAGATCCCTCTCGGTATGGCAGACTACAATACATACAACACATTGGCAGTATTCGCACCTGAGATCCGCGGTCTGTGGAAGTTCGGACTGGTACCCGGTACCGTTCAGGAGAACGACACAGTCGACCACTCGACCGGTTGCTGGGGACAGTGTTCTATGATGCTTTCCAGCGTTAAGGATCCCGATAAGGCATGGCAGTTCCTGAAGTGGTGGGCAGATCCCGATACACAGGTACGCTTCGGTCGTGAACTCGAGGCAGTTATGGGTGATGCCGCTCGTTATGCGACGGCAAATAAGACCGCATTCCCTAAGCTCGGTTGGAAGAGCGAAGACCGTGACACCCTCATGGCTCAGTGGGAATGGGTTAAGTGTAACCCTGAGGTACCCGGCGGATACTACACATCCCGTCACATCACCAATGCTGTTCGTGCGGTTGTAAACAGAAACGACGACGCACGTGAGACATTGCTCGACTACACTCGTGATATCAATGATGAGATCGCGAAGAAACGTAAAGAATTCGGCCTTGATACCGGAAAGGAAGGAGGTAAATAAATGAGTTTCGCCGGCTATAAGAAAAAGAAGATCAACCAGCTGAAATGGACAGTAAAAGATGCCAAGAAACACAAAACATTGTATCTCTTCCTGCTTCCTTATTTCACGGTATTCACATTATTTACCGTTGCCCCGGTCGTTGTATCCCTGGTACTGAGTTTCACATACTACAACGTATTCGAAGCTCCTCGTTTCCACGGATTGACCAACTACATCAACTTGCTGCTTGCAGATGATATTTTCCTGACTGCGGTTAAGAATACATTCCTGCTTGCAGTTATCACGGGTCCTATCGGATACCTCGCATCCTTCATGTTTGCATGGTTCATTCACGAGCTCCCGAGATATGTTCGCGCAGTTGCCGTTTTGGTATTCTACGCACCTTCGATCGCCGGTGGTGCATTCATCATCTGGTCCCTCATCTTCAGTGGTGATAGCAAGGGTTACCTGAATGCAATACTGGTAGAGACCGGTATCATGAGCGGCCCGGTACTTTGGCTTACCGATACCCGTTACATGATGCCCGTAGTCATCATCGTAGTACTTTGGATGTCCCTCGGTGCAGGCTTCCTGTCCTTCGTTGCAGGTCTGCAGACAGTCGATGCAGCACAGTACGAAGCAGGTTACGTTGACGGTATCAAAAACCGTTGGCAGGAGCTTTGGTTCATCACTCTTCCGAACATGAAGGGCATGTTGATGTTCGGTGCCGTTATGGCGATCACACAGTCCTTCGGTGTCGGCGATGTTACCCAGCAGCTCTGTGGTATGCCTTCAACCGACTACGCAGTACATACCGCAGTTAACCACCTGGTCGACTATGGTACACTTCGATTTGAGATGGGTTATGCATCTGCGATCGCTACGATCCTGTTCCTGTCGATGTTCTTATGTAATAAAGCTGTACAGTCTCTGCTCCGCAGAGTCGGTCAGTAGGAAGGAGGATCGTGAATTATGGCTACTGCTAAGACAAAAGTCAGAAAGGGACGTATTCGTGAAGGGCGTAAGCCCAACCGTTCCATCGGCGGCGATATATTCGTATATTTCGTCCTGATCCTCTTCGGCGCATTCTTCGTATTCCCGTTGATCTACGCGATCAACAACTCATTGAAACCGCTGAATGAGATCTTCATGTATCCGCCTAAGCTCTTCGTACAGAACCCTACGACGGATAACTTCTCAGATTTGTTCCTCTTGATGGGACAGTCCTGGGTACCGTTCTCCAGATACATCTTCAATACGGTATTCATGACACTTTTAGGTACAGTCGGACACATCCTGTTCGCATCCATGGGTGCTTACGCATTGTCCAAGTACCGCTTCCCCGGAAGCAGATTTTTGTTCGCACTGGTTGTTACGACCCTCATGTTCTCTACATACGTAACAGCTATCCCGAACTTCATTATCCTCAGTAAGCTGCACATGATCGATACTCCTTTTTCGATCATCATCCCGGCTTGGGGTTCCTCTATCGGTTTCTTCCTGATCAAGCAGTTCATGGATACCGTTCCGGATACATTGATCGAAGCTGCAAAGATCGACGGAGCAAAAGAGTGGCGTATCTACTGGAAGATCGTTATGCCGATCATTCGTCCGGCATGGCTCACAGCTATGATCTTCTCCATTCAGGCTCTGTGGAATAACGGTGGTGGCGCATTCATCTACGCCGAGGAACTGAAAGGTCTTCCTGCCGCACTCGGTCAGATCACGGCCGGCGGTGTTGCCAGACAGGGTGCAGGTAATGCTGCAACAGTAATTATGATGCTCGTTCCGATCTTAGCCTTCATTTTGACACAGAGTAACATCATCGAAACGATGGCAAGTTCCGGTATTAAAGACTAAAGGGGGTGCAGAGAGTGAGAAAAATAAAGAAATTAGGTTCTCTTCTCGCAGCTACTGCTATCGCGGTGAGCGGTATCTTCTCGTTCCCGTCCGATACAGTATTTGCAGATGATGCATCCACTACTTACAGTTACACATATGACATCTGGGGCGATGTTCAAAACTCCCCGGATGCATATCGTCCGACTAAGCATATCAGCGGTGATATGTTTGAGTTTGAAGATGCGGACGGTAAGGCAACAGCGAAGAACTTCGTTGAGCCGCAGGGCCAGTTCATTCGCGGAAACCACATCTTCGTTTGCGATACAGGCAACAACCGTATCGTAGAGATCGCTTACGACGGTAAAGAGTTCAAAGGCGTTCGCGAGATCAAAGAATTCCATGATGCCGACGCAGAAGAGCCTTTGACCTTAAATAAACCGTATGATATCTATGTAACAAAAGACATGGAAATGATCATTTCCGATTACGGTAACTCCCGTGTTCTTCATGTCGATAAAGATTGTAACGTTATCAAGATCATGACGACACCGGATGTTACACCGTTCAATGATCCTGAAGATGCCAGAGTATTCCAGCCTCAGAAACTGATCATGGATACGGCAGGCCGTATCTATGTACAGGCTGAAAAGATCAACAAAGGTCTTTTGGAATTCGATACGAGCGGTAACTTTACACAGTATGTAGGTGCCAGCCCCGTTAAGTTCAACATGGTCGACTATATCTGGCGTTTCTTCATGACAGAGAAGCAGATCGAGGCTCAGCCCCAGTTTGTACCTACAGAGTATAACAATGTAGCGATCGACAGCGAAGGCTTCATGTATGTTACGATGTCCACCTTCGAAGAAGCTGAATATCGTACTGCAAATCCTGTTCGTCGTTTGAACAGCACCGGTTCGGATATCTTAGTCCGTAATGGTAACGACCCGCCTTGCGGTGACCTGAAATATGACAATGCCGGCGGTTACAATGGTCCTTCCAAATTCTATGATGTTGTTACTTTCGATAACAACTCCTATTGCTGTATCGATCAGACCCGTGGCCGTATTTTTGCATATGACTTCCAGGGTAACCTGTTGTATGCATTCGGCGGTATCGGTAACCGTCTCGGATACTTCCGTAAGCCGATAGCGATCGATCGTATGGGTGACAGCTTATTCGTACTCGATGCTCAGTATTCGAATATTACCGTATTTGAACTTACTGAATTCGGTGAATTGATCAACAAAGCTCTTCGTGAATATCAGAATGCGGATTATGATAAGTCCGCAGAGTATTGGAACGATGTTCTTCGTTTGAATGGTAACTACGATCTGGCTTACATCGGCGTAGGCCGCGCACTTCTTCGTCAGGATAAGTTCGACGAGGCTATGGAGTACTTCAAGACAAAGCGTGATCGTAGAAACTACTCGAAGGCGTTCGAACAATATCGTAAAGATCAGATCGAAGACCATATCGGTGATTTCGTAAAAGCTCTGTTGGTTATCTTGGTCGGCGTTTGGTTGATCAAGAAAGTACGTAAAATTCAGAAGGAGGTTAGAGAATGCGATTAAAGAAATTAAAGCTTTCGTCGTTTATCAGCAAAGAATGGCTGAATCATTTCGGAAAAACGCTTAAGTATTCATTGTATGTTATCTTTCATCCTTTTGATGGCTTTTGGGATCTGACTCATGAAAAGAGAGGATCCGTAGGTGCAGCAAACTTTTTGGTATTCCTCTTCTTGTTATTGAATATCCTGAAGTTGCAGTTCACCAGCTTCCTGGTAAGTAATATCAATCTGAACCGAATCAATATGTGGGTCGAGATCGCTTCCGTAATCGCGCCTATCCTTCTGTGGTGTGTATCCAACTGGGGTTTCACCACTCTCATGGATGGTAAAGGACGACTGAAGGAAGTATACATGGGAACAGCCTATGCGTTGACCCCCATGATCATCATCGGTTATCCGAACATGATCCTCAGTAACTTCCTTACGATCGAAGAGATCACTTTCTATACTTTCTTCGATACACTGGGAATGATCTGGTTTGTAGCTCTGGTTTTAGCCGCTATGATGATGATCCACGATTATTCATTGTCCAAGACGGTTTTCTCCAGTATCCTGACACTTGTCGGAATGGCAGTTATCGTATTCATACTGGTTGTATTCTTCAGTTTGATCAGCGATGGTATTGCTTACTTTGTTTCCTTGTATCAGGAAATACAGTTCCGGTTCTATTAAAGACGTAGATTGTGAGAAAGGAGGACTTGATCCAATGAAAAAACTCATCAAGACCGCGGGTGTGTTATTACTTTCCGCGACGATGATGTTTGGAGTTACGGCCTGTGAGAAGAGCAGACCCGACATCGAGCGCATCATGTATGAACATGTTGGCCCCGGTGAAGGCGAAAAAGAAGATCCGATCGTAATCTCCAATGAATATCTCGAATTGACATTCGATCCGGCCACAACTGCGTTTGATATCTTAGATAAGAGCACAGGCAATGTATGGCATTCATGTGCCGTTGATCCGGACAGTGATCCTGTAGCTACTGCGGATTACAAAAAGACTATGGCATCCAATATCGTAATGGAATTCAGTTCCATTCAGGGTGATACAAAGCCGTACAATTCGCAGAAGCACAGTGTCGATAACCTTTATTACGATTTCGAGCAAGACGGTAATTCCATTATCGTTCACTATACGATCGGTGAACTCACGAAAACGTATTTCATTCCTCTCGTAGCTAACGAGGCGGAGATGCAGGAATACTTCGATCAGCTTCAGCCCAAAGAAGTACGTACTGTAAAGAACTTGTATCGTCTCTACGATATCAACAAGCTTCAGAAGAACGATAACAAAGACGAACTTCTTGCGAAGTATCCGAAACTGGCTGAAGAGAAGTTGTACATTCTCCGTGAAGGTCAGCCGAAGCACTTGCTCGAAGAAGTTCAGGAACTGCTCGGTAACCTCGGATTTGACGAGGCGGCGTACAGAGAGCAGGCAGCAGAGTATAATATCTCCGTAGACAGCGGTGATAAGCCCACATTCAATGTTACTATCAAGTACACACTGGATAAGGATACTCTTTTGGTAGAAGTTCCGATGAATGAACTTCGCTACCCGCACGATAATCCGATGACCCGTTTGAAGATCCTTCCGTATTTCGGATGTGGTTCTTCTAAGGATGAAGGATATATGTTCGTTCCGGACGGCCCCGGTTCTTTGATCAACTTCAACAACAATAAGACGCAGCAGATCCTGTATTACTCGTATATGTATGGTTGGGATGTCGCTCAGACACGTACTGCCGTCGTTAACGATAACCAGTGTCATCTGCCGGTATTCGGCATCAGCAATAACGGTAACTCGTTTATCTGCTGCTTAGAGGACGGTGTTCCTTATGCAGCGATCGAAGCGGATATTGCAGGCCGTGTTACAAACACAAGAAACTATGTATGCGCGAACTACCAGATCTGTCACAGTGAGAAACTGGATGTACAGGGTAAGGTCAGCGGTAACATGTATATGTACGAGGATCAGCTTCCTCAGGACGAAGTAATTCGTCAGCGTTACATCTTCTGTAAGGAAGACGGTTATGTTGAAATGGCGAAGACATATCGTTCCTACCTTGAGGAGAAATATCCTGAGTACATGAAGAAACTCGATACTGCAGAAGTTCCGATGACGATCGATATCCTCGGTTCCATCGAGATCTTGAAGCAGATCGCAGGTATTCCTACCAACACTCCTCAGGCATTGACCACATATAAAGAAGCAGCTGCGTTGATCGCAGATATGGCTGATGAGAATAGGTGGAAAGATGTCAATGTTCGTTATCTCGGATGGTTCAACGGCGGCGTTTTGAACTCCGCAGCTACCGAGATCCGACTGATCGGAGCCCTGGGCGGAAAGAGTAGCCTGAAGAAGGTCGTATCCACAGCTCAGGAAAAAGGCTATAACATCTATCTGGATGGCGAAGTTCAGTTCGTATATGGCAACAAGTTATTCGACGGATACAGCAGAAACAGCGATACCGCTAAGCTTGTAAACCGCGAGTATGTAAAACTTTACGATTTCTCACCGGTATGGTTCGGTCAGATGAAGGACAGAGATTACTACTGGCTTGCAAGACCTAGCGTAACCATTGAGATGATGGATAACATCGCTGAATATGCATCTAAGATCGGAACTAAGAACTATTCCTTCGGAAGCATCGGTAACAAGTTAGGTGCAGACTACAACGTTAAACATCCGGTATCCCGTAATGAGACATTGAACATGGAAGCAGCTAAGGTCAAGGAATTGGTTGATGCTGGTGCGAAGGTTATGGTCGACGGCGGAAACTTCATGCCTTCCATTTATGCGAATGTTCTTGTAAATATTCCGGTTCAGAGCCAGAGGATGAGTATTCTGGATCAGCAGATACCTTTCTACGGAATGGTATTCCATGGTTCCAAACAGATCATGGGTAAGGCTATCAACCTTGCTTCGGATTATTCCAATAATCTCCTTGCTTCCATCGAGAATGGATGCGGATTGTATTTCGTATTCATGGATGAGTCCACGGCAACGCTTCAGGAAACATACTTCACGAAGTATTACGGAGCGGATTACAGCAAGTGGAAGAAAGAAGCATCTGAGCTGTATCGTAAGATCCTGAACGAACTTGGATCTACCTATAATCAGTATATCGTAGATCATCAGAACGTGAAGGATGGCGTTAATTACATCGAGTATGAAGACGGAACTCGTGTATACCTCAACTATAATTCCTATAGCGAGACAGTTGACGGTGTGTCGATTTCGGCTAACAGCTTTACAGTAAAGAAAGGAGGTAACTAAAGATGGCGGAAAACAATGCTGCGCCTGAGTCCATTCAGGTTGTGAACGTGCCGAAAAGACGGCGCGGAAGTTCCATGGCAAAGCGTAACGCGATCGCGGGTATCCTCTGGACGCTTCCATTTACGATTGGTTTTGTCGCTTTCATGCTGGTGCCGATCTTCGAGTCGGCGTACATGGCCTTCAGTAACGTAACGATCGATATCACACATCACAGTTACGTAAAAGAGTTTATCGGATTGAAGAACTTCGACTACATCTTGAATGTAGATCCGATGTACAAGCGCCAGCTTTTTGAGTCTCTTGGTAACATGGGATTGCAGATCGTAGCGGTCTTGATCTTCAGTTACTTCGTAGCATTCCTTTTGAACCAAGAGTTTAAAGGAAGAGCTTTTGTAAGAGCCGTATTCTTCTTACCGGTTATCCTTTCTTCCGGTATCCTGGTAAACCTGGATACACAGAACTCCCTTTTGAAGGATATGACTCAGCTCATTAAAGAGTCCAACAATGCAGCATCCCGTATCACCGGTGTTTTGGAAGATGTCCTGGCATCCGGTAACGGACAGATCAGTGATCTGATGCAAACTATCTTCGATCTCGTAAACAGCGTTTACGATATCGCTATTGCATCCGGTATCCAGATCATCATCTTCCTGTCAGGCTTGCAGACCATTCCGGCCAGCATGTACGAAGCATCTAAGATGGAGGGATGTACCGGATGGGAGAGTTTCTGGAAGATCACTTTCCCTATGACAAGCTCATTGATCATTGTAAATGTTGTTTACTCGATCATAGACTTCTGTACGCGCTCGGACAACGTCGTCATGTCTCAGGTTAAGGCTACGATGCTTCAGAAAATGGATTACGGCCAGACATCCGCTATGGCATGGTTGTACTTCGCATTTATCGGTGTTATCGTTGCTTTGGTAACATTTATCATTTCTAAGTGGGTATACTATTATGAGTAAAGAAAAAGAGATCAAATTGGATACAAAGATGTCTTATTGGGAGAGAAACCGGTTATCACATGGTTATCTTCTCCGTAAGAGCATCCGCAAATGGTCCATCAGCATATTCCGAGCTGTGCTGTTATTCGGCCTCTGCTTTCTTATCGTTCAGCCCTTGCTGAATAAGCTTTCTGTAAGCTTCATGCAGGAGAACGATCTCTATGACTCAACGATCATCTCAATTCCGCGTCACTTTACGACGGAAAACTACAAATTGGTTGCTGAACTGATCGAATATAAGAGTGCATTGCTCAACACGACATGGGTATCTCTGCTTTCTTCATTCCTTCAGATCGTATCCTGTACCATGATCGGATATGGCTTCGCAAGATATAAGTTCCCTTTGAAGAACTTGCTCTTTGCGTGTGTTATGCTCACGATCATCATCCCGCCGCAGACTATCATGAGCTCATTGTATCTGCACTTCCAGTTCTTTGATTTCGTTGACTTCTTCGGCATCTTCAAACTCATCACCGGTAAGAGCATCACTCAGGTGAGCTTGATCGGTAACGGTGTCGCTTACTTCATGCTTGCGGCAACCGGTATGGCACTTCGAAGCGGTCTCTACATCTTCATGTTGCGTCAGTACTTCCGTGGCGTTCCGAAGGAACTTGAGGAAGCAGCATATGTAGATGGTTGCGGTAAGATCCGTACTTTCATTCAGATCATGCTTCCGGATGCAAGACCGATGCTCACATCTGTATTCCTGTTCTCACTGGTATGGCAGTGGACCGATAACTTCTACAGCACGCTGTTCTTCCGTAAGATCACGTTGCTTACTACTCACCTCGGAACCATTCCGGAGAAGTTGTTGATCCGTAGCGGCACCAACACGCCGCCGGCTACCGCTTATGGTCAGATGATGACCGCCACCGGTATGCTGATCACTATCGCACCTCTGTTAATTCTGTACATGTTCGCTCAGAAGGGCTTCGTAGAAAGCTTGAGTCAGACTGGTATTAAGATGTAAGAGGTACACACTCTATTTTGTGCAACATCCCATAAGGGGTTAAGCAATAAATAATAGGAGGTAAACTATGAGAAAGTTTCAAAAAGCAACAGCACTCGCTTTGTCTTCAGCTATGGTTCTGACTGCACTTGCAGGATGTTCCGGTGATAAGGACAAAGAGACAACC
Source organism: Lachnospiraceae bacterium (assembly GCA_017548765.1). Lineage (GTDB taxonomy): Bacteria > Bacillota > Clostridia > Lachnospirales > Lachnospiraceae > UBA1201. The sequence goes on from JAFYZH010000059.1 coordinate 20,550, forward strand.
GCAGCTAAGGACACAACCGCAGCTCCGTCAACCCCGGCAGCTAAGCCGGCTGACACCACTAAGAGTGGTGACGACAAGACCGAAGCTGCAACAACCGCAGCTCCTGCTCCCAAGTCAAAGATCGAGAGATATAAGGAAGCTGGCGTTGACCTTAAGGGCCGTGACGTAAGAATCGTTAACTGGTGGGAAGGCGAACCCGCTGAGCCGGCTAACACTTACGAGGAAGATCTTCGTGACTACCGCGATATGATCCAGGAGACATTCAAGTTCAAGATCCACACCGATAACATCGGTGGTTGGGGTGAGAGCTACACCACTCAGCTGTCTTCTTCCATCACAGCAGGCGAGCCTATCGGTCAGATCTGCGTATTGGATGCAGGTTGGGTTGCAGGTCTTATGAACAATAAGATGTTCGCTCCGCTTGATACTCTTAGCTACCTTGATTTCAAGGAAGACAAGTGGAACCAGGGTGTTCTCGAAGCAGTTACATTCGCAGGCCATGTTTATGGTATGGCTGTAGACCACGAGCCTCGTGGTGGTATCTTCTTCAACAAGAGACTCCTTCAGGAAGCTGGTTATGGCGCTGACGATCTGTATGATTTCCAGAAGAACGGAACATGGACATGGTCCAAGTTCGAAGAAGTTTTGAAGGCTTGTACAAGAGATAAGGACGGCGACGGTGAGATCGATACTTGGGGTATGGTTAACTTCAACAGCGACTACTTCGCAATCGCTATCTATTCTTCAGGCGCACAGTTCGTATCTAAGGATAAGGACGGTCACTTCGTAAACGAGATGACAACTCAGAAGTTCCTGGATGCTCTTACATGGGCTAACGACATGTGGCAGAACTACGCAGAGCCTCAGCCTGCTGATTCCCAGTGGGATTACTTCAAGCAGTGCTTCGCAAAGGGTGAAGCTGCTATGCGTGTAACCGAGGAATATGCTAAGTCTGAGTTCAGAAATACTCTGACTGATGAGTGGGGCTTCGTATGCTTCCCTTGCCCGGATGGACAGGAGATCCTTTGCTACGATAAGGAAAACGTTCTGTTTATTCCTTCTTCTTATAGCAATGACGAAGCTAACGAAATCGCTCTTGCATACGACCTGTTCACAGATCCGGTTCCGGGTTATGAAGATGGCGATGCTTGGAAAGAAGCTTACTACAGCCAGTATGTAGATAAGAGAGCTGTTGATGAGACTCTTCAGATGATGAAGAGAGGTAAGAACATCAAGAACCGTATGGATTCCTTCGTATCCGGTCTTGGTGATACCCTTGGTGATGGTTTCATTTGGGCTATCGCTGGTAAGACTCTTACACCTGCAGAAGCTGTTGAGCAGAAGAAGGGTGCATGGGATCAGGTTATCGCTGATCAGAATGCTGCTCTTGACGTTCTCAAGGCTCAGTAATGGACTTTCATCCTGTGCATAACAGGATACCATAATGCTGTAAAGCATTAACGAGGAGGCCTTCTCTCCAATAAAGAGAGAAGGCCTCTTTTTTAAAAAGAATTACAATCATGACTTGGAATATAACCGTCCCGGAAAGGATGGATAATATAGAGTATTAGGTCGAGAGTGTGCCGGGATCAGATGGTTTCGATGCCACAGGGATCTTAATAGAGGAGGTTTTACAAATGAAGAACAAGGCGGCAAATGATGCGTTTGAGAAAAGGGCGCGTGAACTGGTATCGCAGATGACGCTGGAGGAGAAGGTTTTCCAGACGCTCCACTGGGCAGCAGCGATCGAACGGCTAGGTATCCCCGCATACAACTATTGGAATGAAGCATTGCACGGCGTTGCAAGAGCCGGCGTTGCTACGGTGTTTCCGCAGGCCATCGGTCTGGCGGCAACATTTGATGAAGATTTTTTGGAGAAGATCGCGGACACGATCTCTACCGAGGGCCGCGGCAAATACAAGATGCAGAGCGAGCACGGCGATCGTGATATCTATAAAGGATTGACTTTCTGGTCACCGAATGTAAACATTTTCCGTGATCCCCGCTGGGGCCGCGGCCACGAGACCCTGGGTGAGGATCCGTATCTGTCCTCACGTCTGGGAACCGGTTTTGTTCACGGTATCCAGGGTCGCGACGATAAATACTTGAAGGCAGCAGCCTGCGCGAAGCATTTCGCGGTGCACTCCGGTCCGGAGGACATTCGCCACAGTTTTAATGCTGAGTGTAGTGAGCAGGACCTGCGCGAGACCTACCTGCCTGCATTTAAGACGCTGGTGCAGGAGGCCGATGTCGAGATCGTCATGGGTGCGTACAACCGCACCAACGGCGAGCCTTGCTGCGGAAGTGAGCGCTTGCTGGTGGACATCCTGCGCGGCGAGTGGAAGTTCGAAGGCCACGTGACCAGTGACTGTTGGGCCATCCGTGACTTCCATGAGCATCATAAAGTTACGGCAAATGCAGTCGAGTCCGTCGCGCTTGCGATGAACCGCGGCTGTGATCTGAACTGTGGTCACATTTACGTGAACCTGCTGGAGGCGGTAAAAGAGGGCCTCGTGACTGAGGAGACCTTAAGCACTGCCGTTACCCGCCTGCTTACCACACGTATGAAACTGGGGCTTTTCGATCCGGAGGATCAGGTTCCTTATACATCCATCGGCTACGATCAGGTCGACACGAAGGCGAACCGTGAACTGAACCTGAAGGCAGCGGGGAAGAGCGTCGTCCTGCTTAAGAACGAAGATAACCTGCTTCCGCTTAAGAAGGAAGCGATCCGCACCATCGGTGTCATTGGCCCGAACGCCAATAACCGCAAGGCTTTAGTCGGCAACTACGAGGGCACCGCGTCCCGTTATATCACGATCCTGGAAGGCATCCAGGATTACGTGGGCGATGACGTTCGTGTGCGTTATTCTGAGGGTTGCCACCTCTGCCTGGATAAGGTGCAGAACCTCGCTGCCGGCCCCGACCGTATGGCAGAGGTGAAGGCAGTGTGCGAGGAGAGCGATGTTGTCATCGCGTGTCTGGGCCTCGACGCCGGCCTCGAAGGTGAGGAAGGCGACCAGGGCAACCAGTTCGCCAGCGGCGACAAGCCGAACCTCAACCTGCCCGGCATCCAGGAGGATGTCTTGAAGATCATCGTTGCGTCCGGCAAGCCCGTCGTGCTTGTACTTCTGTCTGGTAGCGCACTCGCAGTGAACTACGCAGATGAAAACGTCGGCGCCATCCTGCAGGGCTGGTATCCCGGCGCGCAGGGCGGTAAGGCGATCGCGAAGATCCTCTTCGGCGAAGCCTGTCCGGAGGGTAAACTGCCCATCACATTCTACTGCACGACGGAAGAATTGCCCGCATTTACCGATTACAACATGAAAGGCCGCACCTACCGTTACATGAAGAACGAGGCGCTGTACCCGTTCGGCTATGGCCTGTCCTACACAACGCTGAAGGCGTCCGCGACTGTTTCCACAAACGAGATCTCGGCTGATGCTCCGCTTGTGGTGAGCGCTGTGATCGAGAACACCGGAAACTATGACACGAACTACACCCTGCAGGCGTACGTGAAGTACCTGGACGGCGACGAGACTGCGCCGAACTGCCAGCTGAAAGGCATCAAGAAGGTGCCGGTTGCGGCCGGCGAGCGCAAGACCGTGACCCTCGAGGTGCCGGCCGAAGCATTTGCCCTGTACAACAAAGACGGCAAGCTCGTGCTCAACAAAGGCGCGTACGAACTCTACGTCGGCGACAGCCAGCCCGACGCCCGCAGCGCGAAGCTCACCGGAGCGAAGCCCGAGTGCTTCAAACTGAACTACAACGGAGAGAGCGTAGAACTGTAATACAAAACTGAAATATACCAAAAGCCCCGGTTTTCGAACCGGGGCTTTTTTTGTGGAGATTCGATTATTCGTTCAGATTCCGGTTGACAAACGGTCCGGGTGCGTCTATAATAAACTAAAAGTGAGAAAAACCTCACTTAATAGGAGGTGCTTATGGATATTTTAAAACCTTCCGCTGTGATCGGAACCAATTCCTGGGGCGGAAAGCTTTACGGGATGGCGATCAGAGGAAACTATATATCGGACGATCGGATCCGGGAGGCGATGGCTGAGGCTGCAAATCGGGACATTCCCCTCTATGATCTTGCCAGGGACTACGGCTTCGGAAAGGCTCAAAAGATGATCGGGGAGTTTGGAACGGAGGGCATCCTCCTCTCCGCGAAATACACCCCGTTCACACATTATAAGAAAGGCTGCGTCAGAAAGTCGCTCATGAAAGATCTGGATGACTTCAAGCGTGACTATGTGGATGTTTACTGGTTGCATCTTCCAACGGATATAGAGGATCATCTTCTGGAGATCATCGAGCTATACAAAGAGGGGAAAATAAAGCAGATCGGGGTCTCAAATTTTACCCTGGATGAGTGCAAAAGAGCGAAAGCGGTCCTGGATGCGCACGGCATTGCCCTCTATGGTGTACAGAACCATTACAGCATTCTTTGTAGGGATTGGGAGCAGAGCGGTCTGCTGACCTGGTGCCATGAGAACGGGATCCTGTTTTGGGGCTGGGCGGTGCTGGAAGAAGGCCTGCTAGTGGACCCACGTACCATGAACCGGTCGCTACTGAAGTTTGCCTTTAACAGGAAGGTGAGGAAGCTTACGGACTTATATAGAGTAATGATCAAAGTGGCAAAGCGGCATGAGATCAAGGTTCCGCAGGTGGCGATCGCCTACTGCGTTTCGAAGGGCGTTGTGCCCATGGTAGGGTGTCGGAAACCCGAGCAGGTTGCGGATCTGGCGCAGGCTTCCGGAGTGAAACTTACGGAAAATGAGATCCGATGGATCGAAGAAGCTGCCGGCAGGTCAAAGGTGAGGATCTTGGGCGCCGATATGTTCCGACCATTTGTATTGAAAGAGAAAAAGGAGAGCAGATGGAAAAGCAGAGGATCACGGGCGGAGAGATCGTCCAAAACCGTGCAGTAAAAACGAGAGAGAAGATTTTGGAGACTGCGATCCGGCTTTATGCGGGGCGTGGATACTATAACATCACCGTGGATGAGATCGCCAAAGCCGCGGAGGTGTCGGTCGGTACGGCGTACCGGTACTTCAGTGATAAGAAGCAGCTGCTTTTGGCTACGCTGGAATACGGTTTCGCACATATCAGCGAACTGGCCGGCGTTTCCGAAACCGATCTGATCGGAGACGGCCTGGATAATGCATTGGCCAGATTTGAGAAGATCCACGAGGAGTATTTTGATCTCCATGAGGAACTGGAAGGGCTTCGGCATACGGACCGGGATGTCCGGAGATTCTACCATGATTTTACGGAAGAAGCCCTGCAGAGGCTTCATGAAAAGCTGCCTGAGGAGGTTCGAAACCGGCCGAACTCTCTTTTGAACCTCAGGATCGCGATCGGACTTATGGAGAACCATTGCCACTACTGCATGCACGAGGCTCCGGATGAGCAAACGGCAGCATATATGAGAAAACGGACGGTAGAACTGGCGGGGATCATTATCTTCGGAGCAGATGAGAAAATAGCAGAAAGAAAGGGCGTGAAAGATGAGCATTAGAATGCGGAGAGGGATCGCAGGGCTGGGCATTTTGACACCGGCCGTTCTGTATATCCGGCACCAGACCCTGCTGAAGCGGGAAGCCCCCTTACTGGAAAAACCGCTCGGTCAGATGGTTGAGGTGGACGGACACAAGATGTGCGTCTATTCGGAGGGCGAAGGCGCGCACACGCTGGTGTTCTTATCCGGCAATGCGACTGTATCCCCGATCCTGGATTTCAAAAGTCTGGATGAGTTGCTGAAGGATGACTACCGGGTCGTGGTCATCGAACGGTTCGGCCATGGCTTTAGCGACATCATTGACAGCGAAAGATCTTTTGAAACCATGCTGAGGCAGGACCGCGAAGCGCTCGCTCAGGTTGGAATCGAAGGCCCATATATCCTCTGTCCGCATTCCATGGCCGGCATCGAAGCGATCCTGTGGGCGCAGAAGTACCCGGACGAGGTGGAAGCGATCGCGGGTCTGGATATGGCCGTCCCGAAGGATTATGAGGTGATGAACCTGGAGGGACGGCTCAAGGTGATGAAACTCTATGATGTTTTGCGCGAGTTTGGCGTGTTGCGGTTGAGCTACCGTGATAAGATGATCCCCGGAAATCTTTCGAAGGAAGAAAAGAGACTGTACCGCGCGATCGCCGATCGGAGCGCGGTCAATGTAGCGGTCTATAATGAGGGTCTTGCCGTACGGGAGGCCTGCGATCAGATCAATGCCGCCCCGAAGCCGGACGTTCCGATGATCCTGTTTGTATCCGACGGAAAGCAGACCGGGATCCCGGAATGGATAGAACTGACGAAAGATTATGCAAAAGACCTGAGCAACGCGAAGATCGTAGAACTGAGATGCGGACACTATGTCCACAATCATGAATATGAACGAATTGATCAAGAACTGCGAGAGTTTATCGAGGGTCTTGATACTGATAATTGAAAAAAGGGGGTATAACCTCAACTAGGCTAAGATTTATGCTGTTAAAGCATATTTCGTAGCCTTTTTACTTTGAAAATGCATGAATTATCCTATGCCTGGCTAAGAATTTGGCGATTTCAGTGTTTTTCTTAGCTTATCCACCCCAGAAAGACATGAAATACCCTCCGCTCGGCTAAGGATTTGTCGCTTTCAGCAATTATCTTAGCTTCGCTCTGCCGGGAACCGGAAGGATGTCACATTATGTACTGTTTGTGGCGGAATCAGATCGGAGAAAATCGTATCCCAGAGCGATCCTCGAGTCACGGGACCAGGGAAAAGAAACAGGATGTCACATAATGTGACACCCTGTAGGTCATACTGTATAGGTTTCGCCGTCGGGTCGGTTGTACATGTTCTTGAACTCGGTCGGCGTGCATTTTTTCGTGCTTTTGAAGACGCGGTTGAAGGTGGAGATGCTCGAGAAGCCGGACTGGATGGCGACGTCCGTGATGGTCATGGACGGGTCCAGGAGCAGGCGCTCGGCCTCTTTTACCTTACGCTGGTTCAGGTAGTCGTAGAACGACTGGTTCGTGTACTGTTTGAACAGACGCGAGAAGTGGAACTTGCTGAAACCGGCTACGCGCGCGATATCCTCCAGCGAGATGTCCTCGGTGAAGTTCTTATCGATGTAATCGAAGATGATGTTGAACTTGTAGATGTACTCCATCTGCTTACGGCCGCGGACTTCAGGGAAATTACTCGTGTTCGAATAGATGAACTTGCGGCCGATGATGACATTCATCTCGAGGATCTTCGCGTAGATCGACGCAGCCTTTAATGGCAGCGGCGGATCGGAGAAGTATTCCTCCTCGATCTCGAGCATGATCTGCTTCAAAGGTCCGTGGATGTCGGGCGCATTCTCCGGAGTGAGAAGACGGGTCCGGTTCGTGATGCGGATGATCTTCTCGAAGTCCCACAGATTGTTGATGATCGCAAAGTCAAACTGCAGGATCAGACGCACGCCGGTCTTCGGGGCGATCAGCTGGTGCAGTTCGCCCGGCGGGATACAGATGATGTCAAAAGGGTTCAGGTGATATTCGACGCGGTCAATGATGACCATGTAGTCGTTTTCGATGGGCATGATGAACTCAAATCCCGTGTGCCAGTGGACCGGATAGTTCTCCGATATGTCGTTACGGTACAGTAGGATCGAGTTGGAATTGTTGTATTTAATGGTCTCAAAGATACCATTTAAGTTTTCGATCATGTAAACCTCCCGGTAGCGTCCGGCCTTGCTGATCCGAGCCGGAACTATGGTGCTCACCCTCTTCCGAAGGGCGTGAAACGTTTGCTTTTTGCTGGTGCTTTGGAACCGAAAAACGAATAAAAGCAATTTATGAACAACCGTCTCTCCTACAGACAGTTAAAAACGCTTCTTTCGTATCCCGGTCAGTTAAGTATGATTTTACACCCTTTCACACTATTTGTAAAGAGAGAATCACAGAAACAATAATCGAATTTGAGAAACTAAACACAAGATTTGAGTATCATTTATTGTTATTTGGCCCGCAGGTCGTCAGTTTCCGCGAAAAAAACCGCAATAATTGGGAAATACAAGCGAATAATTGAAAAGCATTTCATGAAAATACGATGTATAATAGAGCCAAAGTGAATAGGTAAGTGGCGTTTTCGTTCTGTGAGAGCCTTCGCAGACCGTCAAACCGCCACCGGGAGGTCTTCATGGAGTATACCGAAGGTTGGCTGAAGTATCGGCGTCTTTCTCTGAGCAGGCAGCAGTGCGAAGAGAGACTTTACGACAGCCTAATTTCATATGCGGTTCCATTCGATGAGGGGTTGAAAGAGTCCCCTTGTTTTGGTGCGCTTATTTCTGAATTTGAAACTGGTGTGGAAGCACTGTTGGGTCTGCGACCTCAAAGAGTCACAGATGGCTCTGAAACGCTCAGATTTGCCGTAGATCCGGCTTTTGGCAGTGAAGACGCATATTTGATCGATTTTACACAAAACGGCAAAAACGGGGCGCTCACGGCACATGATGTGCGCGGCCTGTTATACGGCGTGTTTCACTTATTACGCCTGGTGGCGACCGGTAAGTCGCTCGTCGGCCTTAAGCTGACCTGCATTCCGTCAAATCCGCTGCGTATGTTGAACCACTGGGATAACATGGACGGCTCGATCGAGCGCGGCTATGCCGGTCAGTCCTTCTTCTTTGCGGATGACCAGGTCCTGGTGAATGATCGCACGCGCGCCTATGCGCGTCTCGTTGCATCTGTCGGCATCAACGCCGTCGTGATCAACAATGTTAACGTTAAGAATGCTGCGACGTATCTGATCACGGATCGCTACTTCGATAAAGTGAAGGCGCTCTCCGAGATATTTGCCGAGTACGGCATTTCCCTGTATTTAAGTTTGAATTTCGCAGCTCCGATGGAGCTGGGTGGCCTGACGCTTTCCGATCCGCTCGATCCGGGCGTGATCTCCTGGTGGAAAGAGAAGATGGCGGAGGTTTATGCGGCGGTGCCGAAGCTGGGCGGCTTCCTCGTGAAGGCCGACAGCGAAGGTCGCCCCGGCCCCTTCACCTATGGCCGCGACCACGCGGACGGCGCGAACATGCTGGCGCGTGCGGTGGAGCCGTACGGCGGCCGCATCATCTGGCGCTGCTTCGTATACAATTGCCGCCAGGATTGGCGCGACACGAAGACCGATCGTGCGCGTTCCGGCTACGACAACTTCATGCCGCTTGACGGTCGCTTTATGGACAATGTCATCCTGCAGATCAAAAACGGTCCCATGGACTTCCAGGTGCGCGAGCCCGTGCATCCGCTGTTCGGTGGTCTGATGAAGACGAACCAGATGCTGGAAGTGCAGATCGCGCAGGAGTACACCGGCCAGCAGAAGCATGTCTGCTACCTGATGCCGATGTTTAAGGAGATCCTGGATTTCAAGACTTATATGCCCGGTCACGAAGATGCAACAGTCGCGGATATCATCAGCACGCGTACGTTGCAGAACGCGAACGGCGGTATCGCCGCGGTAGCGAACACGGGAAATGACGAAAACTGGACCGGACACGATCTCGCGGCAGCGAACCTGTTCGGCTTCGGCCGGCTGGCGTTCGATACGACCCTGGATCCGGAAAGCATTGCCCGCGAATGGGCGGAGCTGACGTTCGCCGGAAGCACGAAGGGAGCGATCGATGCGATCGTCGACATCCTGATGCGTTCCTGGCTGGCGTATGAAAAATATACTTCCCCGCTGGGCATCGGCTGGATGGTGAACCCGAACCACCACTACGGACCGAACGTAGAGGGCTATGAGTTCGATCGTTGGGGCACGTACCACCGTGCGAACTGGCGCGGCATCGGCGTGGACCGCACGACGAAGGGCACCGGCTATACGATGCAGTACCGCGAGCCGAACGCCTCGATGTATGAGCATGTCGAGACTTGTCCGGAGGAGCTCTTGCTGTTCTTCCATTTCATTCCGTATGATTACCGGCTGAAGACCGGGAAGACGCTGATCCAGCATATCTACGACACCCATTTCGAGGGTGCGCAGGATGCGGCGGATTTCCTGGAAACATGGAAGAAACTGGATGGACAGATCGGTGATAAAGAAGTGTATGCGCGCGTGCTGAAGCGCCTGGAGATCCAGGCGGAGAGCGCGATCGAGTGGCGCGACCGGATCAATACTTACTTCTATCGCCACTGCGGCGCGGAAGATGAACATGGACGTAAGATCTACGAATAGTGTAGGGATATGAAAGGATAGAATTACTATGGAAATGACACTTCGCTGGTATGGCAGCAAAAATGACAGTGTGACCCTCAAGCAGATCCGGCAGATCCCGGGCGTGGTCGGCGTTATTTCGGCGCTCCACGACATCCCGGTCGGCATCGCTTGGACATATGAGGAGGTCAAGGCGCTCAAAGACGAAGTTGAGGCAGCCGGCCTGAAACTGGTCGGCATCGAGAGCATCAATGTGCATGAGGACATCAAACTCGGCGATCCGAAGACGCGCGACATGTACATCGAGAACTACTGCAAGTCGCTCGAGGCAGTCGGAAAGAACGGCATTCACCTCGTTTGCTACAACTTCATGCCGATCTTCGACTGGACACGTACGGACCTGGCTATGCCGCTTCCGGACGGTTCGAACGCACTGGCTTATGACGAGAACGTGATCGGAAATATCGACCCGAACGACATGTTCGAGCGCATGGAGAAAGAGAGCGGCGGCTTCGTGCTTCCCGGCTGGGAACCGAACCGTAAGGACGAGATAAAAGAGTTGTTCGAGCGCTATAAGGGCATGACCGCTGAGCGCCTGATGCAGAATTTCAAGTATTTCCTGGACGGTATCATGCCGACCTGCGAGAAATATCAGATCAAAATGGCCGTACATCCGGACGATCCGGCGTGGAGCGTTTTCGGTCTGCCGCGTATCGTGACGAGCGAGGCGAGACTGCTGGAGATCGCGTCCCTGAATCCGAGCATTTACAACGGTTTCACATTCTGTACGGGTAGCCTGGGCAGCAACCGTGAAAACGATCTGCCGAAGATCATCCGCAACCCGAAGATCGCAGAGCGTATTCATTTCGCGCACCTTCGTAACATCAAGTTCGAGGATGAGGGCGTGTTCCACGAGAGCTCGCACCTGTCGACGGACGGTTCCTTCGATATGTACGAGATCATGAAGGCGCTGTCGGATATGGGCTTTGACGGCGTGGTACGCCCGGATCACGGACGTATGATCTGGGACGAGCAGGCGCGTCCGGGCTATGGTCTGTATGACCGTGCGCTGGGCGTAGCATACATGAACGGACTTTGGGAAGCGATCAAAAAGAGTGGTAAATAAGGAGAAATGATGAGACTTTCAGATTTGAACGAAGTGACGGACGAAGTCCGGGAGCAGTGGGAGAGTAAAGGGTATAAACTGTCCGCTTTTGATCGCGCGGCGGTCGCTAAGCGGACGAAAGAAGCGCCCACATGGCTGCATTTCGGCGCGGGCAATATCTTCCGCGCATTCCCGGCTGCTTTTGCGCAGGATATGCTGGAGGCAGGCCGGATGGACACCGGTATCATCGCCTGCGAAGGTTTCGACTACGATATCATCGGAAAGGCGTATAAGCCGTACGACGATCGCAGCCTGCTGGTAACTTTGAAGAGCAATGGTTCCCTGGAGAAGAGGGTGATCGATTCGGTCGTTGAATCATTGACCGCGAACCCTGCCTGTGCAGAGGACATGGCGCGCTTGAACGCGATCTTCACGGCTCCTTCGCTGCAGATGGTGAGTTTTACGATCACGGAGAAGGGCTACGCGATCACGCGTGGCGACGGAAGCCTTCTGCCCGTCGTAGAGGCGGATTTTGCTGCTGCCGACGCGGGAGAACTGACCGTTCCGAAGCATTTGATGGGACTGCTTACCTATCTGCTTTATAAGCGTTTCCAGGCCGGAAAACTTCCGGTCGCTATGGTGAGCATGGATAACTGCTCGCACAACGGCGATAAGCTGAAGAGCGCGATCGTGGCATATGCGAAGCGCTGGGCGGAAGCGAAGATCGTGCCCGCAGAGTTTCTGGCTTATGTCGAGGATCCGGCGCAGGTTTCCTTCCCTTGGAGCATGATCGATAAGATCACACCCCGGCCGGACGCGCAGGTCGTACGCATGCTCGTCGAGGACGGCTTCGAGGACACCGACATCATCATTACCGATAAGAAGACCTATACGGCTCCCTTTGTCAATGCAGAGGAGACGCAGTACCTGGTCATCGAGGATACATTTCCCGCAGGACGCGCAGCGTTTGAGAAGGCGGGCGTTCTGTTCACAGACCGCAATACGGTGGACCGTGTAGAGAAGATGAAGGTCTGCACGTGCCTGAACCCGCTGCACACATCGCTTGCGATCTTCGGATGCCTGCTTTCCTATACCAGCATCCATGCGGAGATGAAGGACGAGCATCTGGTTTCGCTCGTAAAGCAGCTCGGCTACGTCGAGGGCATGCCGGTCGTTGTGGATCCCGGCATCATCCGCCCGAAGGATTTCATCGACGCAGTTATCGGCCAGCGTTTGCCGAACCCGTTCATGCCGGATACGCCGCAGCGTATCGCGACAGATACCTCACAGAAACTGCCGATCCGTTTCGGTGAGACACTGAAAGCTTACGATAAGAAGAATGATACCGAGAGCCTTCAGAAGCTCGTGGCGCTGCCGCTGACATTGGCCGCGTATGCGCGCTACCTGATGGGTATCGACGACGGCGGTCAGGCATTCATCCCGAGCCCGGATCCGCTCTTAGAGCGCCTTCAGAGCCTCGTAGCGCCGCTTAAACTGGCGACGTCAGATACTCCGGCCCAGATGCCGAAAGAGGTCTGCAGAGCGCTTTACAGCGATGAATCGATCTTTGCGGTCGACCTGTATAAGATCGGCCTCGGCGAGAAGATCGAGGGATACCTGTTCGAAATGCTGCAGGGCCCCGGTTCCGTCAGAAAAACATTGAAGAAGTACTTCGGATAACAGTCCGAAAGAGGAAATAAAAAAGAGGGCATCTCGACGAGATGTCCTCTTTTTTGTCACATATTCAATTGTAGGAATTAAGCTTCTCTCTTACGAAGAACAACCATAGCTGCACAGGATGCAAGAGCAACAACTACGAGAGCTGTGATCGGAGTAGCATCGCCTGTAGGAGCAGCGCCGCCGGAGATGTAAGTAACGCTAAGAACTTCAAAGTCATTGTAGAAGTTAACGTTAGGCATCTTACCAAGGTCTGCCTTTGCAGCAGCAACGTCGAATGTGAACTCTGCAGTGCCGTCCTGAGCAACGTCAGCAGCAAGCTTAGCCTCATAAGAGGTGGAAACAGACCATGTCTCCATGATGCAAAGACCGCCGATGCCCCATCCGGTAAGGTCCTGACCAGCCTTATCGGAACCGGTACGCTTAACTACGATCTTAATGGTGCCGTCGGAGTAATTTGTAAGGTCGATAGCGCCATTACCAGCACGTCCAAGATCAACTTCTTCAGCGAAAACTACGGTTGCCATAGCCATAACTAAGATGGCTGTCAGTAAAAGTGATAAGAATTTCTTCATGAGAGATTCCCCCTTTTTTAAATTTGTGACGCCCTAATCACATGGCATCATTGTATCACACAATGGTATCAAATGCAAGTATTTTTTTGAAAATTATGCAATTAATCCATATATGGAGGACCAGGTAGGAAATTGAAATCCGAACTGCAAGAATAATGCAGGATTTTGCCACATTGTGCATGATAAAACCATTAAAGGGTGCTGAATGTCGTGCAACAGACAGGGGCCTTTTGGGCAATAAAAAAACCCGCACCGTAAGGGTGCGGGCCTTCTATAATTCCATTGTTTAGTTCGCTATTAAGCTTCCTTCTTACGAAGAACAACTACACCTGCAAGAGAAGCAAGTGCGATAACAGCAAGAGCGGTTACGGGAGTAGCATCAGCTGTAGGAGCACCGGAACCCATAACGACCTTAGTCGGGTTGATGCCGTTCCAGCAGTTGAGTACGAGACCGTCGCATGTTGCGCTCTGTGCAATGTAACCCTTGAGCTCACCAACGGTGAATGTGATCTCAGTTTCCTCGCCATCAGCAGCGAAGTCGCCCGGGTAAGGGCTCTGAGTTCCCGGAACGGAGTTGTTCCACCACTGGTAACCTTCGGTAGTGGACTCGTTGTAGCACCAGCAAAGACCCGGATCAGCGCTGAAGTGATCGACAACGGTGAGTGTAATAACGACAGGTTCGTTATCTGCGTGTCCGTCGAAAACGGCCTTACCAAACTCTACAAAGTTTGCGTTGCTCGGATCGACATTAAGAGTAGTTCCGTCAAAAGAGCTTGCAAATGCCATGCAAGACATGCACACAACCATTGCTAACATCAAAACGACTGCGGTAAATTTCTTCATCTTTCATACCTCCAATGATTTTTTCGATATCTTACCGATGGACGTATTATAGCACAGTCGTACCTTGTTTTCAATAATCATTCTTCGTTTTTTACTTGTAAGGTTTCCTATGATTTGCTATAATTTAATCATGGTTTGCTATGCAGACCGTGATCCGGAGGTTACTATGTTAAAGAACAAAAGTTTCGCCGCGTTCTGCCTGTCGTTTCTGTTTTTGATCGTCCTTGTGGCGTGCGGCATGAAGAACAGCGTCCTTACATTAAATGATATGACGAAGATCAAGGCGTTCTACGTTTTGATCGTGCTTCTCGGTGTCGCCGTTACCGGTGTCCTTGCATGGAAGATATTCCGCCCGGATACCGAGACCGCCCCCGCGGCCGATGCATCTAAAAAGGAAATAAAGGCCGAAAAGCGTGACATCACAGCGAAGCGTTTCTGGCTTCTGGCACTTTGCTGGGGCTTCCTGTATATGATCGTATTTCCCCCGTTGTCGTCGCCCGACGAGAACAACCACTACGCGCAGGCGTACTACAACGCGAATATCGTATTATCCTCCTCGGAAAATGTCTCCCGCCCGGACGGTAAGTTCCCGGGCATGCGCCTGACGGACCTCGAAGTAACGAAGTATTACACCCGCCCCGGCGTGGAGGAGTACCAGAGACTGTTTTCCGGCTCGGAACTTTTTGTTTCCGGCGACCGGCAGAACGAATTCGGAATATCCGACCGGGCAGAGGCGCTCGGCGGCGTTTTCTGGGCATACCTGCCCCAGACGGTGGCGATCATCATCGGCCGCCTGATCCATCTGGGCGGTCTGTGGACGTTTTATCTGGCGCGCATCTTTAACTTCGCGACCTACATGGCGCTGCTTTGGTTCGCGCTGAAGTGGATCCCGTTCGGTAAGAACACGCTCGGCGTGATCGCGCTGCTCCCCATGACCTTGCATCTGGTCGCTTCGCTCAGCTACGACGCGGTCATCCTGGGGCTGGCGTTCTTCTTCACCGCGAAGGTCCTTCAGCTGGCATATCAGGCTGAACACGTCACCCGCCGCGACATGGCGGTCCTGATCGCTTCCATGGCGCTCCTGGCGCCGATAAAGGTGATCTACGTGCTGATGGCCTTCCTGTGCTTTCTGATCCCTCAGCAGAAATTCAAGAGCCCGAAGAGCTTCAAACTCAGTGCCGCCGTGATGGCCGGCATCGTGGCCCTCATTTTCCTTTTGGTAAATATCCCCCGCCTCCTTCCGTATCTGAACGAGTCGAACCTGACCCTCGAATACGCAGGCGGAGCGGAGTGCTATACACTTGCCGAACTGATCAAAAACCCGGTAAGGACGGTCTACATTTTGTTCAATACGATCCGCGTATACGGCGGCGAGCATTTCACGCGCATGTTCGGTGAATGGCTCGGCTGGCTGGAGATCCGGATCCCGCTGCTCGCGATCATTCCTTGCATCCTGATGCTGGCGCTGACGACGGCTATTTCGCCGTATGAGCCGAACGTCCGGATCGAGAAGAAAAACCGCGTGATCGGCATTTTGGTGACTGCCGGCGTGATCCTGCTGGCGATCTTCTCCATGTTGGCTGCATGGACGCCGACGGGCAGCAGCGTAGCCGAGGGCGTGCAGGGGCGGTACTATCTGCCGATCCTTCCGATCGCGGTACTGTGTGCGCGCAACCGCTTCCTGGAGATCCGTAAGGATCCCCGCGACGGCATTTGCCTGGCTCTCTGCATGGTTCACATCCTGACACTGACGACGGTGATCGAGACCATCGTCGTTCGCCTGGGTTATCATGTGGTCAATGGCGTCATCGTGCGTTAGTGAGGTGGCCATGGATCCTTCAAAAACCAAAAAAACATTGATCTGGATAACGATCTCCGGATTTCTATATGCGTGCATCGCGCTCATCCTGCCGATGATCACCACGCGCCTGATCGATAAGGACGCCGGCGGTGCGCTGGCGGATACGATCAACATCGGCCAGTTGCTGATCACGGTCGGCCTGTTCTCGGTTCGAACGTTTCAGGTGTCGGATGATAAGGGGCTGTTTTCCTTCACGAAGGCGTTTTCCTTCCGATTGTGGACAGTCCTGCTCATGGCGATCGCCTCGGTCGTCTGGATCGTCGTCGGCGGTTACACGACCGAAAAACTGCAGCTTCTGATCCTGATGATCGTGTTTAAGATGACGGAAGCATTTTCCGATCTGTTCGAGGGAACCTTCCAGCAGGAGAACCGGTTTTACATCGCCGGCCGCATCCTCGCGGCGCAGAATTTCCTCGCGATCGCGGGCTATGTTGTGACACTTGCGATCACACGCGACCCCGTCATTTCCCTTTTGATCACGGACATTTTGTACGCGACCGTCGTTTTCGTGATCCACCCGATGTGCCTGAAGAAACCGCTGGCGGCCTATCGGCCTACTCTGTTTTCGAAGGACATGAGCCGCATGCTGATCGTGTGCCTGCCGGCGTTTATGAATGCGTTTCTGCTGGTCTACCTCGACAACTGCGCGAAGTTTGAGGTGGAGAAGACGGGCGGAGAGGGTGTGCTCATGGAGTTCACCGCGCTGTTCCTGTGCGTCTTCGTGATCAATCTGTTCTCGAGTTTCTTCCTGAAAACGATGCTGAAAGACATCGCGGATCGCTATAATCAGAAGGACCGCAAGGGAATGCTGAAGATCATCCGCATCCTCATGGGCATCATCCTGGCGCTGACCCTCTGCGGTCTGGCGCTCGCGGAGATCATTGGCCTGCCGATCCTGGGCGCCTTCTATGGCATGGATCTTTCGGACTATCATATGGAGATGGGGCTGATCTTCCTGGCCGGCGGCATCAACGCAGTGAATTCCCTGCTCCTGAACGTTCTCATCATCATGCGCAGGCAGCTACCGACGCTGGTCTGCACCATCATCTGCGGGGCGGTCGCCTTTTTCACGATGCCGATCTTCGTAACGAAGATGTCCATCCTGATGGGCGGATCCCTGGGTTACCTGGTCATCGTGACTGTACTTTTTGTTCTCTACGCCGGCCTGGCTGTGCATGGCTTGCATAAGATAGAGAGATCATAAACGAATGATAATGGTATTATATTCAGCAGTAAAAAAACACCCTGAGCACGGAAACGTGCTCAGGGCGTTTTTGCTTTCGATCACGGATATACGTTGACGTTGATCACGATTACGTCCACCTGTCCGTTGGATAAGTGAATCTCCAGTTTTTCGATCATCATACTATTGATATATCCATCTGGGTCCAGATCTCTCTCTTTTTCATATTGGCCACCTCCTGGTATTTGGTGGTTCGTGACGGGTGTTACGGATATGAAATCCAGTTAATATTGATCTGGTCGACGCGTCCGTTACTTAGGTGGACCTCCAGTACTTCGGCCCAAGAGTCAAGGTCTTCCAGTTCCTTGTCATAGATATCAAAAATGTTAAATTGCTCGACAGGGAATTCGATTAATGTACCATCGAAGTTATAGTAGCAGCATGTGACTTTTTTAGCCAAACGCAGTTGGATCGTTCCGCAATCATAGATATCACCTGCGGGAGCTTCAAAATTTTTGCCGAGGCAGCCGTCGATCGTAAGATAACCATTGTTGATCTCTGCTTTATTGTAGCCTGCATTGTCATCCAAGACGTCTCCGCCGCCTGCATACCCCTTATATGAAGAATAATACCAGCCATCTTCATGGGGAGGGGTCGTGAATCTCCGCGCTATGTTGTATAGTTCGACATCTGCGTCAAGATAAAGATCAATTAAATCGGGTAAATAATGGAAAGATAAATTTTCCAGCTCGTTTTTTACACACTGAAGCGTAAACAGTTTCGTACAGCCGTCTATGTTCAAAGACGTCAGGTGATTATCGGAACAGAACAGTTCTCTCAAATTCGGGTTTTGACTTACGTCCAGACGGATCAATTGATTGCTGTTGCAATCTATAACTTTAAGTTCCGGATTTCGGGTCAACAGACTCGTTAATTGATTATTTGAACAGTTCAAATAGCGCAATTTACGGTTTTTTCTTGTATCCAGCTCGGTCAATCCAACGCCTTTGATGGTTAATTCCTCTAATTCGCGGAAATACTCCAGACCTTTCACGTTGCTTATCCGAAGAGCGTCATCTGAGTATACATAGATATTCATTTGTGTTATCTGGCGCTCCGACGGAGAGAGGTAGTTGTCTTGGTCCGTGTCATAATTCTGTTTAAGATAGTTGCGGAATGCTTCGTTCGGAAAGAAGGGCGTTGTGAGGGGGATGCTGAGGCTGAGCGTTGCGGGCTCGGAGTACTGTACCTGCCCGGTTGCGTCTGTGACACTGCAGCGGAACTGATAACCATCGTAGTAGTCGGTGGAAGTCAGGGTCAATGTTGCAGTGTTCGAGCCGCTGTGTGAGGCGTTCATCCATTCGGCGGAGTCATCGCTTCGGAATTCCCACTGATAGGACAGAGATTCATCACCTGTCGCATAGACCGCAAACAGTGCGGATGAACCGAAATCGATGGTCATATCTTTCGGCTGAGAGGTGATCACGATGGGAGTGGGAGCTTTCGTTGTTTCTTCCTGTGAAGCCTTAGCTTCCGTTGCAGAAGCGGCTGACGTCGTCGACCTGGCTGCATTGCCCACTTCCTGTGTGGTCGCTGCGGCAGCAGTCGTTGTTTCTTCCGGTGCTTTATCTTTGCAGCCTGCTACGCTGAGCATCAGCGCGAGGGCTGTGGAAACTGTGATCATTTTTCTTCTCATAATATTTACCTCCTTGGGATCGTGTGGAATGTATACGAAGATCATGATGCTGCATCGATCTGAGTTATTTTTCCGTTTTCGATGTGGATGAAGCAATCAAGACCCTGATAATCATCGTAGAATAACAGTTTTAATTCGTCTGCGTCGTACACTTCGTTGGGGCCGGTTCCACCGGTTCCCCAAAATCTCGCGTTTTCATCCAACGGAAGTTTCGCCAGTTTCGAGTCGGAGTAATAGGTTTCAGTGCATTCGAAGTTATCATTATACATAAACAAGTTAAATGAACCATGGAAGACGTAGAAACCATTCTCTATGATAGCTCCTGAAAAATTTTCATGAGTAGGATCTCCGATGACGCCGACGGGCACCCAATTATACACGCCATCCTTCAAATGCAGATTTCCGTCTTCATCGATCAGGCCGTTTTCTACAGTCACGTGTCGATGAGGTTGGATCTGCAGGGCGTCGTTTGCGCCGATAATAGTTACCGTATCATCTACGCCTAAGTATCCCAAAGTGGGACACATACTCACATCCAAACTGGATAAGGGAGCGTTGTAGCAGTTGAGAATTTGCAGGGTGTCGTTGGGTCCTAAAGTTAAGGTGACCAGCGGGTTTCCATTGCAGTAGACTCTTTCCAGCATTGTATTTTGACTGATATCCAGGGTGGAAAGCTGATTGCACTCACAGAACAACCGGGTCAATTTGGTGTTTTTGCTGATATCAAGATCTTTCAGGGAGCATTTATCGCAGCTTAGGTATTCCAAGTTTTGAAAATACTCTATTCCGGTCAAGTCATTGATTTCGAAAATCGTATTGTCAAGGTTTGCTCCATCTACTATACATATCTCTTTTGCGTGCTGCAATTCGAAGGGGGAGAGGACTTCATCATGATCCAGATCAAACGTCGTTGAGACATACTTGCGGAAATTCTCATTTGGGAAATACTCCGATGTAACAGGAATATTGATGTGGAGCGTTGCAGGTTTTGAATAGATCGGGGTCCCGTCGGAATCGCTTACGACGCAACGAAACTGTACGCCATCCCAGTCGGTGTGGGCCGATACGAAAACGGAGTGGGTATTTGAGGTTGCACCGTCGTGCGGACTGGTTTTCCACGTGTCTTTTTCGTTCATCCGATATTGCCACAGATAGGTGATTGGTTTCTCGGAAGTTGCCTCGACGGTGAACTTGGCATACGAATCGGGATTTACGGAAACGTCCTGCGGTTGTTTGACGATCGTGAGCGGACCTACGCTCGCAGTCGTCGCTTCCGGCGTTGTTTCCGGAGCCGGTTCGGTTTTGGCCGTCGTTGCCTCAGCGGTAGTGGCAGGAGCTGCCGCTGTGGGTTCATCGGTTACATTGACCGCTTCGGTCGTAGTTGCCGCGGTCGTAGTTGCTGCGGCCGTTGTTGTCGTAGCCGGCGTCGTCTCTTCCGGTGCTTTATCTTTGCAGCCTGCGACGCTGAGCATCAGTGCGAGTGCTGCGGAAACTGTGATCATTTTTCTTCTCATAATGTCTACCTCCCTGGACCTTATTTTCTTGATCCACCTACACTCTAGCAAATGGAAAATGAGAAATCAATGGTTCCGGGCGAAGTTTAAAACAAGTGTAACAAACTTTAAAACAATTGAAACAGAACTTCACAGATTTGTAACAGAATGTAATAAGTGCGAAACAATAAGCCTGAAAAAGCGCCCTCAGCACACGGAGGTGCAGAGGGCGTTTTTGAGGTTTGTATTATGAACAAATACGGATCATTGTAACGACTCCGTTCTCGACATATACTTGTATATAGAGACCAGGTTCATCACTCCAGAAGCAATCGTTGAAATATCCTATGTCCGCTTCGTCATCTTCTGCGGTTCCACCGCAAGCGTATACTTCGACATCAGAAGCCACTTTCAGTTTCGTGATCCCGCCGCCTTGATAGGGTACGAGATAGCCTTCGAGGAACAGAACCCCATCCTCGACTTTTCCTTTCGAGAACCAGGCGTCGCCGTATCTCTCATAGTCTTTGCTGTCTTCTTTGTCGATATTATCCGAAACATACCAGCCATCCTCCAGAGGGGTCAGTCCTTCGGCGGTGGGGGAGATCACCTCCGTTCGGATCCGCTTGACTACAACTTTCTCTTGAATGCCGGTTACAGGAACGTCGGCATTTATGCTTAATTCCATCATATTCGGACAGTTGCTCAGGTCGAGTTTCTGAATCGAATTATGATGACAGTAGAGATGCATTAATTCAGGATTGCTACTCGTGTCCAGTTCGGTCAGCATGTTTGCCGAGCAGTTCAGACTGGATAGTTTTTGAGCTCCGGAAATGATCAAAGAGGATAGTTGGTTATCGTAACAATCCAAATAGTACAGCTCCGGGTTTTGACTTACATTCAGAGCGGTCAAATGATTGGATGCACAATGCAAGTGCCAGAGCAAGGGGTTCTGACTCACATCCAGAGAAGATAGTTGGTTTTCTTCACAGTCCAGCCACTTCAGGTTCGGGAAATACTCGATACCTGTTAAGTCGATGACTGGAGTTTTTACGCCATTGAGAGCATATCCTCCTTCTAAGTGGATCTCTTTTATCTCTTTTATCTCATATTCACTGAGGTTGCCGTCCTTATCCAGATCGAATTCGTCGGCAATATATTGGCGGAAGGCCTCATCCGGGAAGTCCTCAGGCGTAATGCGGGCCACGAGCACACTCAGGTGAGAGATGTCGGAGTATAATGTTTGGCCGGTTGCATCCTTAATATAGCAACGGAAATCACAACCATCCCAATTATCGTCCACGGTCAAATGAACTGCAGAAGTGCCGGCTCCGTTGTGAGCAGAAGGGTACCAGGAAGATTCCTCGTTTTTCCGGTACTGCCACTGATAGACCAGAGGACCTTCACCGGTTGCTTCGATTGATATTTCAACGTTTTCGCCGAAGACGCATCTTATGTTCTCCGGCTGCTTTGTGATCGTAAGGGGTTGTGCCGGAAGGGCCTTCGTTGCCTCTGTGGTTTCGGGATCCTTCTCTGTGGCCGTAGTTGCTTCTGTAGCGGGAGCAGTCGTAGCGGGTTCTGTGGTTTCTGCCGAAGTAACAGGCGCAGCAGTCGTCGCCTCCGGCGTAGTATCCTTACAAGCGGATAGTCCCGAAATCATGGTCAATGCCATCGCGATCGTAAACAGTTGTTTCTTCATAATCTTACCTCCTAAGAGAGTTTCAAATAACTTTCTTGAGTCTACTGTAGCAGGTCTATAATGAGGAATCAAGAGAACTTCAGCAGAATTAATACAAGTGAAACAAACTTTAAAACTTTTGAAACAGGCTGAAAATGATTTGTAACAAGGGCGTAACAAATCCGCAAAAAAAAGACCACCTCACGTCGGAAGACGCCGGAAGACCGGACATGCATAGACGATAAGGTGGTCTGTTTTATGCAAAGCGTTTTAAGCTTATTTTTTTGGATCGGTTTAAACCAGATCCGGGTTCTCACGATAACGGGTGAGTAACCGGTTGATGCGTTCGGTCGGGTTCAGCAGATCGTGAATGCTGGCGTTGTGATTCAGGTGATCGATCAGCATCGCGATGTATTTGCTTAAGTCGACGGAAACATAGTACGGACGGGAGAGCAACTCCGGCGTCTGGTAGATCAGATTTGTGGTATAGATGCGGTCAATGATGCCGGCTTCGTATGCATTATCGAACTTCGCCAGTCCGTTGGTGAAGAGACCGAAGGTCACAACACCGAAGACACGGCGCGCCTTACGACGCTTCAGTTCGCGCGCAACGTCGAGAATGCTGTCACCGGAGGAGATCATGTCATCGACGATGATCACATCCTGACCTTCCACGTCCGCCCCGAGAAACTCGTGTGCGACGATGGGGTTGCGTCCGTCCACGACTTTCGAGTAGTCGCGGCGCTTGTAGAACATACCCATGTCGACACCCAGACGGTTCGCATAGTGGATGGCACGGCGGGTACCGCCTTCATCCGGGCTGATGACCATCAGGTGTTCGGGATCGATGGTGAGATCCTTCTCGGTTTTCAAAAGTGCTTTAATGAACTGATAGATACAGGGCACATCCTCGAACGAAACGAGCGGGATGGCGTTCTGTACACGGGAGTCATGGGCATCGAACGTGATGATGTTGGATACGCCCATATTGACCAGTTCCTTCAGTGCGATGGCACAGTCCAGAGACTCACGGCCGCTGCGCTTATCCTGACGGCTTTCGTACAGGAAAGGCATGATGACCGAGATACGGCGAGCCTTACCACCGATAGCGGCGATCATACGCTTCAGATCCTGAAAATGATCGTCCGGCGACATGTGGTTCACATGTCCGCAGAGCGAATACGTCAGACTGTAGTTGCAGACATCGACCATGAGGTAGATGTCGTCACCGCGGACGGACTCACTGATCACGCCCTTTGCCTCGCCGGTGCCGAAACGCGGCGCCGAGGCCTCGATGATGAAAGAGGGCTTTTCATAGCCTGCAAACGAAATCGTGTGGGCCTGCTCATGCTCACGCTCGACACGCTGGCGCGCGAGGTGTGCATCGACCTGCTTACCGAGTGCTTCGCAGCTCTTCAGCGGAATGAGACCCAAAGGTCCGATGGGAATTGCATTGGACAAAAGTTCGGCTGCCATAATAATCCTCCCGGATGTTTTTTTGAAGACGGGACACATGCCCGAAGTTGTGGGAAATGTTTGATATGTGACCGGGGAGCGGCGGTCGGAAACGACCGGATGCCGTCCTTCGGCGTAAACATATTAGCACTTACCCGGACCCGTGTCAAGACTCACGAGCGGTTTTTGAGCGCGTGACGCACATTAAAATCGACGCCGTCGGTCGTACACAGGTGCATGTACGGAGCGGAAGTGATGCGGTCGACCACACGTTCGGTGTAGGTCCTGCGCAGCAGATCCGGCGTGTAATTCGACGTCAAAATGGTGCTTTTCTTCGCGACCAGGCGATCATTGATCAGGCGGAAGAAGTACGACGCCGTGTGGGCAGTCGCGGGCTCCGTTCCCAGATCATCGATGATCAGCAGGTCGCAGTCGAAAAGCATATTCGTGCGGTCGATCTCCTCGTCTTCGCTGTCCTCATCCTTAAAGGCCCAGGTGCTCTGCCGAAGGGTGGAGAAGGCGTCCGTGGCTGAAAGGTACAGCACGGAGTACCCGCGGTCCATGACCCTGTGGGCAATGCAACCGGAGAGGAAGGTCTTGCTGGTACCGGTGTTACCGGTGATCAGCAGGCTGTCTGCATTCTCCGTCGAGAAACTCTCGGCGTAGTTTTTGCAGACATCCACGATCTGCTCCATGAGGTCGCGAACGCTCCAGCCGCCGGCTTCGTGCTTCACATTTGCCGGATACAGGCTCATATCGAGTTTGTCGAAATTCTGCTCATCCAGGGATGTGAGGTTCGAGTAGCGGTAGAGCTGCGAGATGATCAACTGCCAGCTGCAAGTGCAGGGCTTCCCGGCGATGAAACCGGTATCCTTACACAGCGGGCAATGATAGTACGGCTCCAGGTAATCTTCGGGAATGTTGTTCTCCTTAAGCAGTTGCTTCTGCTTGCGTCCCAGTTCCTTCAGTTCATCGGCAAGCGCCGCGCGCTTCCCGGTGTCGGCGGGTTCCCCGCCCAAAGCGGCCCGTGCTGCCTGCGCCGAGATCCGCGCCTGCTCGGCGGTCAGCTCACGATAGCCTGCGACGTTCTCAAATACATGGGCACGCCGCTCGTTCTCGATCCGCACGTCTTCATTACGGAGAAGCGAATAGTGACGATTGATCAGGTTTTTGATCTCGTTCGGGTAACTCATGCATTCACCTTCTCTTTCAGCTTCTTATAGATCGCCTCGTTCGCATGACGATTGTAATCGTAATCATGCTGCGGGAAATCGTTGAAGTCTTTCTGGGGAGCAGCGGAAACCTTGCGGGCCGCCGCGGCCGCCTTCTGCCCGTTGCGATGGGCTTCACCGGCCGTGCGGATCTCATCCAGCGTCCGGAGACCTGCCTTATTCCAGTTGGAAAGAAGCACATTGTAGTAGTGCAGGATCGAGAGCGAGTCTCCGCTCGAAACCGCCTGGAGCTGACGACTGCGTGTGCGGTCGCAGGCTTCCAGAAGGATCTCGTCGGAGGACGAACCGAAGGTGTTTCTCCAGCTGTGGATGGAATTCATCTCACCGATGGTCGGTTTCAATGCATCCAGTCCGAGCTTCGAGAAGACGATCTTCGTGAACGTGGAGTCTTCCTCTGTGTAGAGAGGATCCGTCTCAAAACGATGCGCATAGGTGAGGTTCAGGAAATCCGAAACCAGCTTCCGCACGTCGTTTTTCTGCGTCGGGATGATATCCTTCAGGCTTTCGTAGACATCGTCCGCGGTTTCCTTAAAGGTATCGAACTTCAGCACGGGTTCTCCGGTCTTCAGGCTCTTTTTGGACTTATACTTCTGGCAATAATCCGCGATCGCGAGGATGGCTTCCTCATCCTGCTCGAAACGGCGGAAGATCTCCAAAAGGACATCTACCTGTACACGCTTCAGTTCACGGTTCATCAGCGAAGGCGCCTGCAGCGTCTGCATCAGGATCATGAACCTCGGGTCCGACTCCAGCTTCAGAAGTTCATCCGACTGCTGCGCGGGAACACGGGTCGCGGTCGCGTCTTCCAGTCCGTAGCGCATGGGCTTACGCTCCTGCACGGGCTCGGAAGAAACGACGGGAGTAACTGCCTCCGGGGCTTCGGCGGGCGCCGAAACCGTAGCGGAAGCGGGCAGATCCGAAACAGGAGCCTCCTGCGTCTGGGCCTGCGTATCCTCCGGGTCGACATCACGAAGCGTCATCTGCATCTGACCATCCTCATCATCCTCAAAGATCAGCATCTTCTCACGACGCGGCGTGACAGGAAGAAGCGTGATCGATGACAGACGTGATCCCTTCTGTTCCAGCGCGATCAGGCCGTTATCTGCCCAATAGTGCAGGGCATAACAGAGCGAGGTGCGGCTTACGCCAAGCGCCTGCTCCATGTCTTTCAGTCCGATCGAAGCGCCGTCCGAAGCAGAAAGCGCGTTCAGAAGATAGAGATACGTCTTCAAGCAGAGTGCGTCCGCCGTCATCATGTAATCCGTGATAAAAGTGCGCGGCAACTGGATCGTATCCGGTTGCATACGGTTGTTAACAGGTATCTGTGCCATAGTTTCTAAGTCCCCATTTTCCTGTGACCGGTGACGACCTCACCGGTTACACTCTACGAAGAATTCTAACACAGAAAGGCGACTTTGTTAAGGCAAAAGCGGCACTTTTTCCGCCCGTTTTGCGTGCTTTTCTTGAGTTCGTTTTGCACTGTGGAAAGTGTTGAAAAAGTGGATAAATCGGTTTTCCGTTCCGGGCAAATGTGTCGTTTCCTTCGGCCGTTCGGACGTTTGGAGAGGGGAGGGGGATTCCGGATCCAATCCACAAATAATCCACATTTTCCGCAGCCGCCGGAGGAACCGACGTTTGTGGAAAATGTGGATAAAAGAGACACCAGAGGTGTATTATTCTTTTGAAAGTATGTAATCACCGAACTCGTGAATGTTTCCGCTACCGCTCATGGTTATCAACAAATCGCCGTTGATATCCTGCTGAAGAAGGAAATTCTTCATATCGTCAAATGTCGGACAATAATGCGCGTCGACCCCGTTTTTTTGCAGTGCTTCGCACAAAAGTTCGGAGCTTACGCCCAGGGTATCGGTCTCGCGCGCGGGGTACAATTTCATGAGTACCACGTGGTCGGCCAGAGACAGCGCCTGCACGAATTCGTTGAAGAACTGCTTCGTGCGGGAGTAGGTGTGGGGCTGGAAGAGCGCCCAGATCTGACGGTGCGGGAAGTTCACCGCAGCCTTCAGCGTTGCCTCGATCTCCTGCGGATGGTGCGCGTAATCATCGTAGAGCATGCCGCCGCCCCACGGTCCCTTCTTCTCGAAACGCGCGCCTGCGCCGGTGTACTCCGCGATGGCCGGAACGATCGTCTCGGGGCGGATGCCCATCAGTAGCGCCGTAACGATGGCGGAGAGGCAATTGCCCACGTTGTGGATGCCCGGAACGGAGAGCTGGACGTGCATCAGACACATCGCGCAACCCTTCTTGCATACGTCGAATTCGTAGTACGGCGTGCCCGGGATCAGGGCGATATTTTCCGCGTGGTAATCCGCGTTTTTATCGTTCATATTATAGGTAACGATGCGGCACGGAAGACCGGCGGTCAGCTGGTCGAGATCCTTTATCGCGTAGTCGATGACCACGGCGCCCTCGGCGGGAACATTTTCCATGTAACCACGGAAGGAGTTGCGGACATCGTCCATATCTTTGAAGAAGTCCATGTGCTCCGCCTCGATGTTGAGAACGATCTCATACAGGGGGTAGAGGTAGTGGAAACTGTTGGTGTATTCGCAGGCTTCCGCGAGGAAGACGGGGCTCTTGCCGCAGCGTACGGTGCCGCCGATCTTCGGGAGCTCGCTGCCGACGGTGATGGTCGGGTCCAGGCCGGCCGCCAGGAGGATGTGGGACATGATCGAGGTGGTCGTGGTCTTACCATGGGTGCCGGCTACGCCGACGGAAATGGGATACTCGCGCATGATCTGGCCCAGCAGCTCGCCGCGGGTCAGCATGGGGATGTTCATCTCGGCGGCCTTTGCGAATTCCGGGTTATCCGGATGGATGGCTGCGTTGTAGACCAGAAGTCCGACGTCCTCGGTGATGTGGGAAGCGTCGTGGCCGATCCACACCTGGAAGCCCAGGTTTTTCAAATAGTTGGTCTCAATGCTTTCCGCGCGGTCCGAACCGGTTACGTGAAAGCCCTTCTCTCTGAGTATAAAAGCAAGTCCGCTCATGCTCATTCCGCCGATGCCGATGAAATGAACGTGGCAGGGTTTTTCCGAATCGATCTGAAATGACATAGTAGTAAGCCTTTCCTGAAACTGTAAGGACATGCGCCCCACAGTATGTGATAAATAATAAATCAAGTATAGCGCAAACCGCACCAAAGTGCAAGATGAGGGGGCATTTTCCGCGGGGAAACGAGGTTGTTTCTTACGAAGCATTAATTCTTGTTTACTCTTTCCTTAAGGTTTGGCGCGGGTGATTGTCGGTGGAAAATGCGTTTGGTATAATGGTTACAATAGGTTGAATAGTTCCCGCTTTTGCCTTTACGTGCGCATGCGGATGCGGTATAATGAAAGAGCATGAGAGGGGCAAGAACGACAGAAGCAGAAGAGACGAGGAGGAGCCCGATATGTTCGTATATAACTGTAAAATGTGCGGAGCGCCGCTGAATATCGAAGATGGAATGACCGTATGTGAGTGTGAATACTGCGGGACCTGGCAGAGTCTTCCGAAGATCGGAGATGAGAAGAGGCTGGCGCAGATCAACCGCGCGAACTACTTCCGTCAAAATGGTGATTTCGAGCGTGCGGAGCGGATCTATGAAGAACTGATCGAAAACCTGGATGCAGCGGCCAATGCTGCTGCGGCAGAACAGGCGAAAAACTCCGACGCCTCTTCGGAAACCGGCGGGATCGCCGAGGCGCAGGGAGAGGCCCTGGCTGCGATCCACAAGGCGGATGCAGAGCTGTTCTGGTCGCTGGCACTGTGCCGCTATGGTATCGAATATGTGACGGATTCGGCTACGGGAAGGAAGATCCCGACCTGCCGTCGGGTGCAGTATAAGAACATTCTGGACGACGATGACTATCGTCGTGCCGTTTCCCATGCGGATTCCGCGCAGAAGGATCTGATCATGTCCGAAGCGCGCTATATATCGAACGTACAGAAGGGCATCCTCGAGATCTCCCGGAAGGAAGACCCGTACGATGTGTTTATCTGCTATAAGGAGAGCGATGATAAGGGCAACCGCACGAAGGACAGCGTTCTGGCCCAGGATATGTACTATCAGCTGACCCGCGAAGGCTATAAGGTATTCTTCGCTCGTGTGACGCTGGAGGGAAAACTGGGTACAGAGTACGAGCCCTATATCTTTGCTGCCCTGAATTCGGCGAAGGTCATGATCGTGCTGGGCACGAAAAAGGAACACTTCGAGGCGACCTGGGTGAAAAACGAGTGGATGAGGTATCTGGCCCTGATGCGGGATGACCGTAAACGTCGCCTGATCCCGGCGTACCAGGACATGGATCCGTACGACCTGCCGGAGGCGCTTTCGATGTTTCAGGCGCAGGATATGTCTAAACTGGGCTCCATGCAGGATATCCTGACCGTGATCCAAAACATAGATCAGGAGGAACGGGAAAAAACATCGGCCCGCCGTGAAACGCTGGTCGTTTCGGATGTGACGGAGACAGCGCCTCTGCTGCGTCGTATCGGTTACTTCCTCGAAGACGGCGAATTCGACCGGGCGGCGCAGTACTGCGACCGCGTGTTGAACCTGGACCCGGAGTGTGCATTGGCCTACATATACTCCATTATGGTCGAAAAGAAGGTACATACGCTCGACGAGCTGGAGCAGGTATGTGACAATGACGGCATGACCGCCGATGACAACTATAAAAAAGCGATCCGTTTTGCGGATGCGGAATTAAAGGAAAAACTGAAGCGCATTGACCAGCAGATGATCTACAACGATGCGGTAAACAAAATGCAGCATCCGGAGGATGCCGAACATTTTCCGGATACGGTTTCGGAGTTCCGCAGCATCCCGGGCTTCAAGGATGCCGATCAGAGACTGCTGGAATGCGTCGTTCTGAAGCAGAATCTTTCGGAGCAGATGTATGCCTTCGCGGAGCGGGATCTGGAACGCCTGATGCGGGATACGCAAAAGTACCCTTCACCGTTCCGGGAACTGGCGGGAAGATATGCGCTGATCGCGAAAATGAAACCGGATCCGGAACTGGATGAACTGGAGAGAGAGAATATGGCTTTCCGGAGAAAGACCAGTGAGGAGAAGGCGATGGAATGCCGTTATATCGCCGCAGTCTCCGAACTGAAACGTGCGTCGCGTCCGGATGAGGTCAATATAGCCTATATTCATTTGAGGGAATTAGGCGATTATAAGGATGCGCAAGCCCTGGTGAAACAGCATAAGGCCGAAAGCAAAGAAAAAGAGAAGCAGAGGCAGAAAGCCGAAGAGGATTACCTGCGTGAGCGCGCGTTGAGCGGTTCGGGCGGAGGCCGCCGCAGTTTCGCGAGTGAGTTAGGAGCGAAAAGCATTACTACGACCATACTGGTTATTATCGTGATTATTATCATAATCATCGGATTAGTAACCGGCAATCTTACAATAGGCGAACTTCTGGAAAGTTTTCTCAAAACTGATTTGGAATAACAAATGAGCGCTCCCTTTATATGACTGCGTAGTTTTAAGAGGGCAGAGAGGATAAATAATGGCTGTATATACATGTAAAATGTGCGGAGGAAAACTGAAGCCGGAAGAAGGCTCGGCCATCTGCACCTGTGAATACTGTAAAACGCGGCAGACGTTGCCGCTGATCGATGATGAACAGGCGGCGAACCGCATTAACCGCGCGCACCATTTCCGCCAGCTCGGCGAGTTTGATAAAGCGGCGGATACTTATACGGAGATGATCGCGATCGAAGGCGGCTCAGGCATGAGTTTGAGCCACGTGGACCCGGAACTGTTCTGGTCGCTGGCGCTGTGCCGTTATGGCATCGAGTATGTTAACGATCCGGTGACGCATCAGGGCGTTGCGACCTGTCATCGCGTGCAGTATAAGAGCATTTTGGACGACTCGGACTACCTGCAGGCTGTGGACAATGCGGACCCGCTGCGCCGCGCATACTATGAGCAGGAGGCGCAGTATATCGCATCGGTCCAGAAGAGGATCCTGGAGATATCGGAGCGTGAGGAGCCGTTCGATGTTTTTTTGTGCTACAAAGAGACGGATGCGGACGGAAAGCGCACGAAGGACAGCGTCCTGGCGCAGGAAATGTACTATCAGCTGACTAAGGAAGGGTTTAAGGTATTTTTCGCCCGGATCACCCTGGAAGGGAAACTCGGGACCGAATATGAACCCTATATTTTCGCTGCGCTTCATTCAGCAAGGACCATGGTCGTGATCGGCACGGATCCGGCCTACTTTAACGCGCCCTGGGTGAAGAACGAGTGGGCCCGTTTCCTCTCCGTCATGAAGGAGGAGGGCTTCCGCTCATTGATCGTGGCCTATAAGGACATGAACCCTTATGACATTCCGGATGCGCTTTCGATGTATCCGGCGCAGGACATGGGAGAACTGGGCTTCCTGCAGGATCTGACACGCGGCATACGTAAACTGTCGAATAAGGAAGAAGAACTTCAAAACAAAAACCGCGCCCGGGAAACCGTCGTGATCACATCGAACACCAACGTCGAGCCGCTGCTCAAACGCATCGGTTTGTTCATGGAGGACGGTGATTTTACGAGCGCCATGGAGTATTGTGAAATGGCGCTGGACATTTACCCGGAATGCGCGCAGGCCTACCTGTACCTGGTATTGGCGAAACGGAAGATAAAGACTGTGGAGCAGCTTAGCGAATCAAAAGAGGAATTCGACCTTCTGAGCGACCGGGATTTTCAGAAGGTGCTTCGTTTCGGGGATGAGGACTTCAAGAAAGGCATGCTCCTTATGGTTCGGGAGAAAGAATACAGTGCCGTTATGGGACGGTATGACCGGCTTTTGACGGTCGAACTGGAAAGAGGGTGGAACCCGCCGGAGCAGATCCGGGAACTGATCGAATGTTTCCGGCACATGGATGGTTATAAGGACAGCGATGCGATCGTAGAACGTCTGGAGAGAAAATATACGCTCAGCCGGATCCATGAGGCGGCACAGGAGCTAAAGAATGCAACATCCCGGGAAGAACTGTTGGCTGCAGCAAGCCGCATCCGGGATATCGAAGACCTGAGGAGAGATCCTGAGTTTATGACGATCTTCGGCTATCCGCAACCGGAAGAAGCGTATCATACAGCGGTGCAACTGATGCGCGGTTATAAAAATCCTGTGGAAAACCTTAAGGCAGCCCGGATGTTTGCATACCTGACGGATTATAGAGATTCGGCTGCTTTGCTGAAAGAATGCGTAAAAATGATGCTATATATGGAAGCCACTAAGGTCATGAGCGGCAGCACAGCGGCCGACTGCTTCAAGGCGATCCATTTGTTCAACTCCCTTGGGAACTATGAGGATGCTCCAAAGAAGGCTGCCGAAGCAAAAGAAAAGTGGCAGGAGCTGGTCTATTCCACGGCGGTCAATACGATGGAATGCGCCCGGACACCTGAAAACCTCGAGAAGGCTGTAAGCATGTTTGAATCCCTCGGGGACTACAGGGATTCCGAAGAGAAAGCCGAGGAGGCAAAAAAAAGCCTGAAAAAAATGATACGGAAGATCAACAAAGAAGGCATCGACCCCAAAGGCGGCGATTTTATGATGAAAAAGTGGTTGTAATTCTTCTGCAAAGCCTTTTCAAATCACTCGAAATGTGCTATAATAACAGACAGATATACTTTCGGAATCAAATATGTGCGAAAACGATAAGAATCGAGTTGATATGTAAAGGAGAAATTGTACCTTGGCTGTAATGAATTGTAAAATATGCGGAAACCCGTTATTTGTGATGGACGGCATGCTGACCCGTGAATGTACGGTATGTAAGACCCCACAAACGGTTCCGAAGGATATAAGCAATGAAAATCTGGACATGATCAATCGCGCAAACTCATTCCGCTTAAGCGGCGATTATGATAAGGCGTCGAAGATCTACAAAGAACTGGCATCGAAGACGCAGGATGCGGAACTGTTCTGGGGCTTGGTATTGTGCCGTTACGGAGTTCACTATGTTGACGATCCGAACACGGGACGTAAGATCCCCGCTTGTGATAATCCGCAGTATCAGAGCATCCTGGCTGACGATAACTATCTGCGTGCGACCGAACTGGCTTCACCGGAGCAGTATGAGCTGATCTCGGAGGAGGCCCGCATCATTGCGGCCATCCAGAAGCAGCATCTGCGCGAAGTGAACTCGAGAGAGACGAATGAAGCCCGCATGCTGTCGGATGGTTCCGACCGTTTAGCGGAGGAAGGCTCCGCGGGAGCATCCGATGAGGAGGGGTCGGTTTCATTGTTGCCGGCCGTTCTCGGAAAGCGTAAGATCGTAGATCCGGAATTAGCAGAGGCAGATCGTATATTCGCCCGCGGTATCCTGGATACGCGTTCCCTGAATAACCTGGCGAACCGTTATGAGAAACTGGCGTCTGCCCGCCCGAAGCCCGGGGACGATAAAGAAGTCCGCGCGGCTCTGGAGGAACGTCGCGTAGAATGTCTGGAGAAGGCGAAAGAGTGCCGCTATCGCGCGGCAAATATGATCCTCGAAGCGAACGGAAATGCGGAGAGCATGATGAATGCATCCAACACGTTCGCTCAGTTGGAGTACTATAAAGATTCAAAGAACCTGATGCTGACTTGTATGGATCGTGCGCTGGATAAGACACGTAAGGTGCAGGATCACCTTTCATCCGCTTCCGTAGCGGACCGCAGACTTCTGACGGATCTGTCCATACGATATAAAGAGCTGGTGGATGAGGAGATCCCCGAGAGCGTTCCCGATGAGATCCGGAAGTCTCTGAACAGCCGCAAGCGTGAGTTTAGCATCCGGTCGAATGAGTGTGATTACCTGATCGCCCTCATCGATATGGAGAACTCGAAGGATCCGGAGATCCTGCGGACAGCAGCGGATACATTCGAGAACCTCGGTAAGTTCCGCGATGCTTCCAAGCGCAGTGACGAGGCGAAAAAGAGGTCAATGGCTGCATCATACGAGCGTGCGGAGCAGGCCATGAAGTGGGCCTACGAGCCGGAGCAGTTTGAAGAGGCCGCCGCAATGTTCGAGGAACTCGGCGAATACCGCGACAGCGTGCTCCAGGCATCTGTTTGCCGTAAGAAAGCAATTCGTAAAGAATTAAAGCATATCAGCAATAAGCGCTGGCATCTGATCGTTGCGGCAGTAGCGGTCACCATCATCCTGATCATAGCGCTTCTGGTTTGGATCCAGCCCGAACTTCCCGTTTGGATCGGCGTATTCTTAGGCGTCGGCTACCTGTGGAAGCGGATACTGGAGACATTGTAAGAGTAACGGATCCATTTGAGAGGCCGGGCCTCTAAGTATATAGATCAAAGGAGTGATTTTGTGATTAAAAAAGAAATGATCGCGATGCTGCTCGCAGGGGGACAGGGTAGCCGACTCGGAGTTCTTACTTCCAAGGTCGCTAAACCGGCGGTGGCATTCGGCGGAAAGTACCGTATCATCGATTTTCCGCTCAGTAACTGTATCAATTCGGGAATCGATACGGTCGGCGTGCTGACCCAGTATCAGCCGCTTCGTCTGAATACCCATATCGGCATCGGTATTCCGTGGGATCTGGACCGCAACGTGGGCGGTGTTTCCATCCTGCCTCCGTACGAGAAGAGCACCAACAGCGAATGGTATACCGGTACTGCAAATGCTATTTATCAGAACATTGATTACATCGACAGCTATAATCCGGATTATGTGCTGATCCTTTCGGGTGACCACATTTACAAGATGGATTATGAAGTGATGCTCGATTACCATAAATCGAACAATGCCGCGCTTACGATCGCGACCATGCCTGTTCCGCTTTCCGAGGCGAGCCGTTTCGGCATCGTGATCACCGACGAGAACGGACGGATCCGTGAGTTCGAGGAGAAGCCTGCGAACCCGCGCAGCAACCTGGCGTCCATGGGTATCTACATCTTCACATGGTCGGTTCTCCGGGAAGCATTGCTCGCGCAGAAGGATGTTCCGAACTGCGACTTCGGTAAGCACGTCATTCCGTACTGCCATGAGCGCGGTGAGCGTATCTTCGCGTACGAGTATAACGGCTACTGGAAGGATGTCGGAACGCTCGGTTCCTATTGGGAAGCGAATATGGAACTCATCGATATCGTGCCGGTATTCAACCTCTACGAAGAGTTCTGGAAGATCTACACCCGTACGGATTCATTGCCCCCGCAGTACATCGCGGGCAATGCACACGTAGAGCGTTCGCTTCTCGGTGAGGGCAGCGAGATCTACGGCGAGGTATACAGCAGTGTCATCGGCGCAGACGTAGTGATCGAGGAGGGCGCTGTGGTGCGCGACTCCATCATCATGCAGGGCGCGGTGATCGGCGCAGGAACTCACGTTGAGAAGAGCAT
Organism: Lachnospiraceae bacterium; assembly: GCA_017548765.1. Taxonomy (GTDB): domain Bacteria; phylum Bacillota; class Clostridia; order Lachnospirales; family Lachnospiraceae; genus UBA1201. The sequence goes on from JAFYZH010000059.1 coordinate 55,860, forward strand.
CATCGCCGAGGGTACCGTGATCGGTAAGAACTGTGAACTCGGTGTCGGCGAATATGCCGAAAGCAAACTCGATAAGAAGGTCTATGTTTTCGACCTCGTGACCATCGGTGAGAATTCTGTCGTTCCCGACGGCGTTCGCGTCGGAAAAAACACCGCGATCTCCGGCGTAACGACTGCCGAGGATTATCCGGACGGCGCTCTGGAGAGCGGCGGTTACATCATAAAGGCAGGTGGTAAGGTATGAGAGCGATCGGTATTATTTTAGCAGGCGGTAACAACAAACGCATGAATGAACTGTCGCAGAAGCGTGCCGTAGCGGCCATGCCCATCGCCGGCAGTTACAGAAGCATCGATTTTGCACTGAGTAACATGACGAACTCCCACATCAATAAGGTGGCAGTCATCACCCAGTACAACTCCCGTTCCCTGAACGAGCATCTGAATTCCTCCAAATGGTGGAACTTCGGACGTAAGCAGGGCGGACTGTTCATCTACAATCCCATGATCACCATGGATAACGGAAACTGGTATCGCGGAACCGCGGACAGTATGTACCAGAATCTGAACTATCTGAAGAACAGCCACGAGCCGTACGCAGTCATCGCATCCGGCGACGGAATTTATAAACTTGACTACAACGCGGTTTTGGAATATCATATCCAGAAGAAAGCGGACATCACCGTCGTATGTAAGGATCTCGATCCTTCGAAGGAAGACCTGACCCGTTTCGGTCTGGTCCGCCTGGCGGACGACAACCGCATCCTGGACTTCGAAGAGAAGCCCATGGTGCCGAGTTACAACACCGCTTCCTGCGGCATCTACATCGTCCGCAGACGCCAGCTCATCGAGCTTCTGGAGCGTTGCGCAGCAGAGGACCGTTACGATTTCGTTAACGACATCCTTATCCGGTATAAGAACCTGAAGCGCATCTATGCGTATAAGATCGACACATACTGGAGCAGCATTTCCAGCGTTCGTTCGTACTACAACACGAACATGGATTTCCTGAAGCCCGAGATCCGGAAGTATTTCTTCCGTGAGTTCCCGGATGTCTACTCGAAGGTAGACGACAACCCGCCGGCGAAGTACAACCCCGGTTCGGCGGTACACAACAGCCTGGTTTCCAGCGGCTGCATCATCAACGGTGTGGTGGAGAACAGCGTTCTGTTTAAGAAGGTTTTCGTGGGCAATAACTGCGTGATCAAAAACTCGATCATCCTGAACGATGTTTATATCGGTGACAATACGGTCATCGAGAACTGCATCGTCGAGAGCCGGGATACGATCCGCTCGAACACGACCTACATCGGCGATCCGAACGATATCAAGATCGTTGTTGAGAAGAACGAAAGGTACAGTTTGTAATGTCGGTCCTGCTATGCAGACCCGACGGTAAATAGTTTAGCATAAGGAGGCTGCAAGATAAGCAGCCTCCCTCGTGCGTTAAAAAAGGGTAGGTTTTCGAAGGGAAACCTGCCGCAAGGAGTAAAGTAATGTATATTATCATCGGACTGGGTAACCCGGATAACAAATACGTGGGAACACGTCATAACATGGGCTTTGATGTGGTGGACCGCCTGGCGTATCAGCACAATATCACCATGGATACGGTGAAGCATAAGGCGCTTCTCGGTAAGGGCGTGATCAGCGGACAGAAGGTCCTGCTTGCGAAGCCTTTGACCTACATGAACCTAAGCGGCGAGAGCGTGCGCGCACTGGTGGATTTCTACAAGGTGACTCCGGCGGATATAATCGTGGTCTATGATGATATCGCTTTGGATCTGGGCCGCATCCGTGTGCGCGAAAAGGGTAGCGCGGGTGGCCACAACGGCATGAAGAATATCATTTTGCATCTGGGTACACAGGAGTTCGTGCGCGTCCGTGTCGGCGTCGGCGAGAAGCCGCCGCGCATGGATCTGGCGGATTATGTCCTGTCCCGCTATAAGGCGGAGGAGATGCCTCTCGTGCGCGAGGGCGTGGTAGACGCAGCAAGCGCGATCGAGCTCATCTTAGAGCAGGATGCGCAGGCGGCCATGAACCGGTACAACGGTTAGGGGGGAACATGCAGTATAAACAAACCTATTTCAGTCCGCTTCCCGAGACGGCGGCCTTCGAGGAACTGCTCGAAACGCTGAAGAAAGAAGGCGGCCCTGTCCTGGCCGGCGGCTGCGTCGAGTCCCAAAAGGTCGACCTGATGCAGATGCTAGGGCGCGAGGCGCAGAAGAAGGACGAAGACTCCTGGCAGGTCGTGGTCACGTATAATGAATTGCGGGCGAAGGAGATCTTCGAGGATCATCGTTTATTCACGGATGATGTCTACCTCTTTCCGGGTAAGGATGTCATCTTTTTTCAGTCGGATCTGCAGGGTAAGCAGATCTTGCGTAACCGCCTTTCCGTCCTGGAGGCGATCGGTGATACGAAGCGTAAGGGCGGCGTGATCGTTACGACCACCCGTGCCATGATGAATGTCATGGGTGATCCTGCGGCTCTTTTTGACGCCGCTGTCACGGTGCAGGTGGGAGATGAGGTCTCCTATCCGGAACTGGCTGAGAAGCTGGTTTTGCTGGGTTACGAGAAGGTCGGTCAGGTCGAAAGTCCGGGTCAGTTCGCGATACGCGGCGGCATCATGGACGTGTTTTCATTGACCGCGGAATATCCCATCCGAATGGAGCTCTGGGGCGATGAGATCGATTCACTTCGAAGTTTCGACGTGGAGAGCCAGCGTGCAGTGCTGACACTCGAGGAAGCACGGATCTTCCCGGCTACGGAGTTCGTATTGACCGAGAAGCAGGTGAAGAAGGGCCTTTCGGCGGTACAGAAGGAGGCCGATGCGGCGGCGCCCGGATCGACGGCGCGCGACGACGCACTGCGCTTTATCGAGCAGATGGAGTACCTGCCCGCATTCGCCCAAATGGACGCTTATATCCCTTACTTTTTGCCGAAGAAACTGCACTTCGCGGACTTTTTTTCCGAGAAGAACGTCCAGTGGATCATCGACGAGGCGCAGCTGGTCGGCGAGAGCGCCACGGGGATCGAAACGGAATATTTAGAGAGCGTGAAGAACCGTCTGGAGAAGGGCTACCTCCTTCCGGGACAGACGGGGCTTTTGCATGAGAAAAAATCGGTACTGCGGCGGCTGTACGGGCCGAAAACGGTCTGTGTGAGCACGTTGGATTCGGCGCCGCGGGGGACCATCCGTCACGCGGTCTCCTTCCATGTGCAGACCATCCATACCTATAAGAACGGGCAGGATATCCTGTTTAAGGATCTGCAGAAATACCATAAAGATAAGTTCCGCGTCGTGCTTTTGTGCGGTTCGAAGACGCGGGCCATGCGACTCGCGGACCAGTTGTCGCAGGAGGATCTGCTGGCGTACTTTAAGGAGACGCCGACGGAGCAGGTCTACCCCGGCGAGATCTGCGTCACAGTCGGAAGCCTGCACGGCGGCTTTGCGTACCCGCAGGTGCAGTTCGTGCTGATCACCGAGAGTGATATGGTGCGGGAGCAGCGTCGCGTGAAGCGGAAGCAGACGCAGTATAAAGGAAAGAAGATCAGCGACCTGTCGCAGCTTTCCATCGGCGATTACGTCGTGCACGAGAAGTACGGCCTGGGCATCTACCGCGGCATTTCCCGCCAGGAAGACCAGGGCATCCAGCGTGACTACATCCAGATCACCTACGATCAGGGCGGCCAGCTCTACGTGCTCATGCAGAACCTGGACCAGATCATGAAGTATTCGGGCGGCGGCGAAGGCGAGCACAAACCGAAACTGAATAAACTGGGCAATGTCACGGCGTGGAAGAAGACGCGGCAGAAGGTGCAGGCGCACGTCGAGAACCTGGCGCGCGAATTGGTGCTGCTGTACCATGCGCGTGATAACGGAACAGGCTTCGCCTACGGACCGGATACGATCTGGCAGAAGGAATTCGAGGAGATGTTCCCTTACGAGGAGACGCCGGACCAGCTCGAGGCGATCGAGCAGACGAAGGCCGACATGGAGAGCCCGAAGATCATGGATCGTCTGATCTGCGGCGACGTCGGCTACGGCAAGACCGAGGTGGCGCTGCGTGCCGCGTTTAAGGCGGTGCAGGACGGCAAACAGGTGGCCTACCTGGTGCCGACGACCATCCTCGCGTCCCAGCATTTCAATACATTCAAACAGCGGCTGAAGGACTATCCGGTGCGGGTAGATCTGCTGTCGCGTTTCTGCACACCGTTGCAGGTGAAGGATACATTGTCCAACCTAAAGAAGGGCCTGGTGGATATCGTTATCGGTACGCACCGCATCCTTTCGGCGGACGTGCAGTTTAAGGATCTGGGCCTGCTCGTCATCGACGAGGAGCAGCGCTTCGGCGTGGCGCATAAAGAGCGCATCAAGCAGATGAAACAGCAGGTGGACGTGCTGACATTGACCGCGACGCCCATCCCGCGGACATTGCACATGAGCCTCATCGGCGTGCGCGACATGTCGGTGCTCACACAGGCGCCGAGCGACCGCGTGCCCATCCAGACCTACGTCTGCGAATACCAGGACGAATTGGTGCGCGAGGCGATCGGCCGTGAGCTGGCGCGCGACGGCCAGGTCTACTATGTGTATAACCGCGTGCAGGACATCGCGGATTTCACGGACGGCATCCGCAAACTGGTGCCGGATGCTACGGTCGCTTACGCGCACGGGCAGATGCCGAAGGCAGAGCTCGAGCAGATCATGATGGACTTCATCAACGGCGACATCAAGGTCCTCGTTTCGACGACCATCATCGAGACTGGCCTGGATATCTCGAATGTCAACACGATCATCATCCACGATTCCGACCGCTTCGGCCTGTCCCAGCTCTACCAGTTGCGCGGCCGCGTCGGACGTTCCAACCGCATGGCGTACGCGTTCATCATGTACCGGCGGGATAAGATCCTGAAAGAGGAGGCGCAGAAGCGTCTGCAGGCCATCCGCGAGTTCACGGAGCTCGGCTCGGGCGTGAAGATCGCGCTGCGTGACCTGGAGATCCGCGGGGCGGGTAACCTGCTCGGAGCGGAGCAGTCCGGCCACATGCAGGAGGTCGGCTACGACCTGTATTGCAAGATGCTGTCCGAGGCCGTCGAAGCATTGGCCGCAGAAAACGGAGAGGTCGTCGCAGCGCCGAGGATCCCGTCGTTCGAGACCACGGTGAACTTCCTGATCGAGGCCTACATCCCGGAGGAATACATCCACAACGAGAGTACGCGCCTCGAGGTCTACAAGAAGATCGCGACCATCGAGGGCGACGAGGACTGCATGGACATGCAAGACGAGCTGACGGACCGCTTCGGCGACATACCGCAGCCGGTGCTGCTTTTGCTGGAGATCGCAAAGGTGAAGGCCATGGCGCACGCCGCCTACATCGAAGAACTCTCGGGCAATGCTTTGCAGTTGAAGGCGAAACTCTTCAACGAAGGCCCAGCGATCGACGGAATGAAGGCGACCGAGGTGCTGTCGGAGAACCGACGCACCATGAAATACGTCGGCGGAAAGAACCCGTTTTTCGTGTGGGAACCGCAGAAAAAGGTAAAAATGTCGCCCGAAGAGATCCTGGAGGAGGCAAAAACCTTCATCGGGGCAATAAATTGCTTGCTAGATACAGAGAAGTAGTATATAATAATACAGGCTGTGCAGCATGACCTGTTGCAGGCTGACTACGATAAACCGGGGCCCGTCCGGGCCGCCAGGAGGAGAATATGAGGTTTAAAAAGGGAATGGCACTGGCTGCCGCATCCGCGATGACATTGACCGCGGTCTGTGGTTGTTCAGTTGGTAAGAAGGTAAGTGAGTCGGAGTATTCCAAGACAGTCGGCGCCAAATACGGAAAAGAAAAGATCTATTTGGATGAGTTGTTTATCTACCATCGCTTTGCACAGAAAGAGATGGATGACACGTTCGACGCATATAAAGATTGGGGCTATTTGGCTGCAGATGTCACGCGTGAAGAGTTCTATGGAGCTACGCTCAGTGGCGAACTTACAGTACTGCAGACGGTTAAACAAAGCGCGGTGGCAAGTTTGTATCAGACGCGAGTTCTGAATGACTATGCGAAGGAAAACAACATCACGCTGAGTGACGATGATGTTAAGAAGGTCGAGGAAGAGGTGAAACACTTCACGACCGGTGATGAGGCGTATTTATTTGAGGGTACGGTCGTCAACGAGGACCTGCTCCGTCGTTTCTTCACGGAAAATGCGATCGCTAACTATGCACATGAGAAACTTAGCGAGGGATACGACACTTCCGTCAATGAAGCAGATTTCCGTGTGGCACGCGGATCCTATTTCCTGGTCCTGAAGGACAAATATGACGATACGGACGAAGCG
>JAFYZH010000060.1 GCA_017548765.1 Lachnospiraceae bacterium
AACTCGACCTGAGTAAAGTCTTCGTAAACATGTTCGGAGCAGCAGACAACAGTCTCGTCAACGATGGCTGCGGATTATATCGCGGCCGCCTCATCCTCCCGTACGAGCACCTGTCCCGCTTCCAGAACGATTTGGTGTAAAATACTACAGCAGGCTGATGGGGATCAGCGTGTTGTTACTGTCGATCGGGAAGGGCGTTTCTGCCATACACAGAATACCGCCGGGTCCCATCGTTTTACCGCTTTTTTCCAGAAGGGAAAATACCTTTATGGCTTTCCTTTCCGGAGAAGCGGCTTTTTTTATCTCAAAAGCGGAGAGCACCCCGTCTGCCTCCAGAACGACGTCGATCTCCTTTTGATTAAAGTCACGATAATAGTTCAGATTATAGGATCTGTTACCATAGGTCAGGTTTCTAAGCATCTCGAGAACGACGTAGTTCTCCAGAAAATGGCCGGATGCTGCGCCATTCATGAGTGTATCACGACTGGTCCACGAGGAGAGGTAAGCACACAGACCCGTATCACAGAAATATAATTTCGGGGTCTTCACCATACGTTTCAATTCATTGTTGTAAAACGGTTCGAGAAGGAAGATGATCCCCATAGATTGGAGAACTTTGATCCATTCCTTCGCAGTCACGGCTGATACGCCCGATGCATTGGCCAGATCCTGATAGTTCAGCAATTCGCCGGTAAACGCCGCGCAAGCTCGAAGGAACTTACGGAATCCTTCGATGTTTTGGATGCCGTTATCTTCGACAGCATCACGCATAAGGTAAGCATTAATATAGGAGTTCCAATATTCCCGTCGCATTTCCGGGTCCATGGAAAGCATTTCCGGCATTCCGCCTTCCCATATACGCATATAGATATCGAGGATGTTGCAGTTCGGGACGGTCCGGCTTCTTGCGTTCAATGCGTCGAAAGAAAAATCATAAGGAATATCATATGGAATTCCGCGGATCTCTTTATCCGACAAACTGAACATTTGAAGGATGCCGACTCTGCCGGCTAGAGAATCGCCTGCTTGTTGAATGAGTTTTCTGCTTTGCGAGCCAGTCAGCCAAAAAAGTCCCCGTTCCTCCGTTCCGTCGCAAAGGATCTTGATCTGCTCGAAAAGAGACGGAGCCTTTTGAACCTCATCGATCAGGATAGGAGGGTGATAGATCTGAAAGAATAGTTTGGGATCGGTCAATGCCAGATCGCGGGCATCAGCATCATCCATGGAAACATATACACGCCCACTATCTTTCGCCAAGTGCTTGAGCATCGTGGATTTACCCACCTGTCTGGCACCGGTCAGCATCACTGCTTTGAATGATGCACTCATTCTCAAAAATTTGTTTTCTATGGTTCGATGAATATATGTCATAGCGCATCTCCTTCTTAGGAAAATCTAAAGTCAACTTTAGAATACACTAACACCGAGCGAAAGTCAAGCCTGTTTTTAAGGTTAAACTAAAGTCGACTTTAGATTTTCCTTAATTATTCCAGGCCGCCCTGGACGCCGGCTATGCTTTTTTGTGTAGACTTAAGCGCCTGAATATGCTATACTGATAATGTAAAAAAGTAGTATTTGAGATCAACTTTTAACCGGGGTGATGTGAAGTGACGCAAAGAGATCCGGCTATACCCGGATACAGTCTGGTGATCGACGGAGAATACAAGAATACGCTGGACATAGAGGGCTTCTCCCGGATGATGAAGGATCCCTCTTATTGCTATAAGTTTTATTGGCTGGAGGCGCTGGTGAAGCTCATCTCGGAGGGCCGCGAGGCGGTCACTTTCGACGACGTGATCAATGAGATGATCTGCAACGCCTGGTACTCCGTGCGCGAGTTCCACATCCACCTGAGCGGCCTGCCCGCCGATGGCCAGGTGAAGGACGGCCTCGAACGCGCCGTGCTTAAACTGACCGAGCTCAGTAACCTGGAGGCGCATGCATCGAAAGTCGAGATCCTGAACGCCATCCACACATATGAGAGCGAGTTGAAGTCAGCAAAAACACAGCTCACGAACATGGTGCCGTACCGCGCCCTCGCCGGCTTCTTCCCGAAAGAGGGGGATGCCCCCGCCTGGGAGAGCGAACGCCGCATGGTCCGCTACATCGCAAACATTGACCGCGAGCTCGTGTCCCTCCCGTATACCCTCGGCGAGTCGAGCAAACTCAAGAAAGAAGTCATCTTCAACCCCCTGTGGCAGAAGATGATCCAAGATAACATGGTCTCAATCCTAGGATGGATCCAGTACGAAAAAGTCAAATGGCTCCAGAACAACAACCCTGAAGTCCCCGGCCTGGTCTACAAGCTGGCCCCGATGGACGAAAAGATGCGCAAACTGGGCCACGTCCGCAAACTCTGGGAAGGCATTCTGGACCTCCACGAAGTCCGCGACGTCTTCACCGGCCGCCCCGTGCTCCCGAAACAGTACGACGTCGACCACTTCATCCCGTGGTCCTTCGTGATGAACGACGAGCTCTGGAACCTCATGCCGATGGACTCGGCCCTGAACAGTTCGAAGAGCAACCTCCTCCCGCGCTGGGACCGTTTCTTCCTCCCGTTCGCGGAGAACCAGTTCCTCCTGTACGAACTGGTGCATAAGCAGGAGAAGATCCACAAACTCTTCGAAAAATG
>JAFYZH010000061.1 GCA_017548765.1 Lachnospiraceae bacterium
GAACCGGAAATGAAAACCCCGGCTTCCGAAGAAGGAACAGAATAATAAACAGGACTGTTCAAACGGTCCTAAACATATGCGGGCCGCCGGGCGATCATTCGTCCGGCGGCCCATTCTTTTCTAAAGGCTAAGGAAAACACCTCTTTTCAATTTTCCTTAGCCGGATGACGCCTTAGACCGGCACTTTCTCGATGAAATGGCTAAGAAAAATGCCTTTTTCCATTTTTCCTTAGCCGGATGATGCCTTAGGCCTGCGCCTTCTCGATGAAATGGCTAAGAAAAATGCCTTTTTCCATTTTTCCTTAGTTGGATGACGCTTTAGGCTAGCGCTTTCTCGATGAAATGGCTAAGAAAAATGCCTTTTCCCAATTTTCCTTAGCCAAATGATGCCTTAGGCCTGCGCCTTCTCAAAAAAACCGCCAAGGGAGATCCCCTTGGCGGTTTTGATACTATTTGATTAATTTCGATTACAGTACTTCGTCGATCATAGCGGTGATCATCGGCTGCGGCACGCCGCCGATCTGCGTCTTGACTGCCTCGCCGCCCTTGAAGATGATCAGGGTGGGGATGCTCATGATGCCGTAGTTCTCCGCGAGCTCCTCTTCCTCATCCACGTCGATCTTAACAAACTCCACGCGATCCGCGTACTCCGGCTTCTCGGAGATCGCCTCGATCATCGGAGCGAGCATCTTGCAAGGTCCGCACCAGGTCGCAAAGAAATCGGCAAATACGACCTTGTCGCCACTCAGTAATTCTTTAAATTCCGCTGTGTTAACATGTTTAACCATTGTTTTTTACCTCCCAATGTATGATGTATTTGTTGATGGGATGTCCGGCCCGTGAGAAACGCTCCTCGTACTCGGTCATGACATTACCCGCGCAGGCGGCTTCGTCATGATGCAAGTCAAAGGTACACAGGTCCATGACATACCCGGCTTCCTCGATCTGTTCCAACGAAAAATCGAAAAGGTCCCGATTATCCGTCTTAAATTCGACCGGCCCGCCCGCCTTCAGGAAGTTGCGGTACCGCGTCAGAAACTCCTTCGACGTCAGGCGGCGCTTCGCGTGGCGCTCCTTCGGCCAGGGATCCGAGAAGTTCAGGTAGATCTTCGAAACCTCGTCCGGTCCGAAGACATCGGCCGAATCCTCCGCGTCCAGTCGGAGAAAAAACAGGTTCTGCTGCTCCAGCGCGGGCCGCTTCTGCAGCGCCCGGAACAGAACGGATGAATACTTCTCGATGCCGATATAGTTGATGTCGGGGTGCAGCTCGGCCATCGCCATCAGGAACTGCCCCTTTCCGGTGCCGATCTCGATGTGAAGCGGGTGGTCGTTGTGGAAGACCTCGCTGCTCCAAACGCCCTTAAAACGTTCCGGTTCCTGAATAACATAGGGGTTCACCAGCATCTCCTGGCGCGCTCCCGGTACATTACGTAATCTCATGAAAATTCGACTCCTTGTAACACTGCTTTCCGCGCATCACATTATATTTTTGACGATCTTCGTCCGACGGTGACGCCGCCGGCGCTTATTCGCCTTACTGTTGTATCCGCAAATGAAAATGATGATCAGCAGCACACCCGCCGCGATCGCCGGCAGCAGGTACCAAGGCAAGCCCTCGCCAGGTTTCTCCATGGGCGGCAGGCTCCTGTACGGCAGCAGACCGCCTTCCTCCTTAAGCAGCGGGCTCGACACGTCCGCCAGTTTCGGCGTCGCCTCGAGGATCTGCGCCTCGCCGAGATAGTACTCGCCGATATAATAGCGGATCATGCTGAACGACGAGTCCATGCTGCGGATGATCGTCGTCGTGAGGTCGTTGATCGAAGTGTTTTTCGGCAACAGCAGCGACGCCTTCGCGTCGAACTGGTAGAAATTCAGCTGGCTTCCCGCGGTCAATATCCCCGAGTCGCCGGAGCTCTGGTAGAACCGCGAATCATTTGCCGATATGTTTACATTCTCGAACTCGTTGAAACCGTATTCCAGCAAGCTCTTCGTGTCCGCATACTGGCCTTCCGCGTCCGCTCCCATCACCACGCACAGGAGGGAAATGTCTCCCGACCGCGCGAAGGTGACCAGGCTGTTATTCGCCCCGTCCGCGCGTCCGTTCTTTCCGCAGATCACGCGCGCGTCGTAGTATTTGTCGTCCTTGAAGAGCATGCGATGCTTATTCTTCATGGGCCGCTTTTCACTCGTGATGTTCGTCGGCTCGATGGTGTACGTGGTCTTGCGGCTGATCTCCACGAAGATCGGGTAAGTCAGAAGCTCCTCGTACAACCTGGCGACATCGTAGGCGCAGCTGTACTGCCCCTCCACCGGCCGCCCGCCGGCCTTCTTGTAGTGCGTATTCGCGAAATTCATCAGCATCGCCGACATGTTCATCGCGGATACGAAATCGTCGTTTTTCGCGTTTATAAAGTGTGAAAGTCCCGCGGCGCAGTCGTCCGCCGACGGAAGCAAAAGGCCGCACAAACTGTCATATACAGTCAATACTTCGTTGATCTTCAGACCGATGTGGGTGTCGCCCTTCTGCACGCTGTAGATCACGCTCTGCGGGTACGTCACGATGTCCGTGCGCGCCGTGTCGCCTGCTCTGGTCAATGTCAGATATGCCGTCATCAACTTATTCAGGTCGGCCGGCTCCTGCGCATCCAGCGCATTCTTCGCATATAGTATATTGCCCGTGTTTTCCTCGATGAGGATGGCGCTGTGGGACGTGAGTTCCGGCGCAGCAGGCCACGGCGCGCTCGTCGGGATCTTCTCGAGGATATCCTGTGCCTCACGGTAGGCCGCGTCGTTCTCTCCGGCATAAATACTCGCCGGCGCAGCCCCAACGAAAGCGATCGCCAGCAACATCGCTGCAGCGCTTGCCTTCTTATTCTTCGATTTGTGGATCTGGCGGGCGATGAAGTATCCCCCGACGATCACTGCCGCCAGCGCGATCAGTGCGATCACGTAGCGGATGGCGCAGCGCGAAACCAGCGCCACGAAAAACTCTTCCGGAACGATATTGATCAGAAGATCGGTGTTCGGGTCGAGCTGCCACAGATCATTCGTAAAGAAGATCTCGTGGAATAAGGTCCAATAATGTGTGAAATCCGACGCAACGATCGCGGCGCCGAGGCCTACGACCAGAAGCAGGAACAGGATCGCAAAGATCAGCGTCCTGCGGTACACGGCAAATACAAACATAAATGTCGTTTCCTCTTTCGGGACCGGTCCGTTCGTATCCACGGGTGCTTTGGAAGCCGGATCCATGCAGTCCGGATTCGCCGGAGTTTTGATGTCCTTCACCTTGCGGTAGTAGCGAACCAGCATGGTCGTGTACCCCACGCACAAAACCAGGAAGATACACAGGCAGATCACCCCGAATTTCACCGCCCCCAGGTTCAGGTTCTTCACATCTTCCATATGCAGGATCTCGCGCTCGTTAAAGAAGTTGCGGTATTCCCCGTTCACGGTCGTCATGATCCCCAGCGTCGGCACTTTATCCTGAAGGTAATCGAGCATGTGGTCCGTGACCAACATGAGGTCGTCCATCTCCATGCGCACGTCCTCTGCCACGCCGATCTTCTCGTACTGCTTGCGGTAGAAATCGCGGTTGCCGAAGACCGAATTCTCGATCACGCCGATCAGAAGCGCCAACAAAAGCAGGAGCATCATCGCGGTGCCGAGTACGTATTTCCATTTTTTCATGTCCGCATGCGCTCCTTTCCATCCATAAACTGAGGGCGGACCCGCTAAGCACGCGTCCGCCTCATGTTTCATGTTTATTGAACTCTCAAGGTCTCGAACCCGAATGCAAGCATTCGGTTCATCGACTTTTCGAGCCTGGTATCAACAAATCTTCTTGATCCATCCTTCGGGTGCTTCGATGCTGCCCATCTGGATTCCGGTCAATGTATCATACAACTTCTTCGTTACAGGGCCCATCTCCTCCATGCCGGCCGGGATGTCGATGACGGTATCGTGGTTAACGATACGGCCTACCGGAGAGATAACGGCTGCAGTACCACACAGGCCGCACTCCGCGAAATCCTTGACCTCGTCGAAGTAAACGGGACGATGCTCTACCTTCATGCCCAGATAATGCTCTGCAACATACATGATGGAGCGACGGGTGATGGACGGCAGGATGCTGTCCGACTTCGGTGTAACGAGTGTTCCATCCTTTGTGATGAAGATGAAGTTTGCGCCGCCGGTCTCTTCAACCTTTGTGCGGCTTTCAGGATCGAGATACATGTTCTCGGCAAATCCCTCTTCATGCGCAGTTACGATCGCATGCAAGCTCATCGCGTAGTTCAGACCAGCCTTGATGTGGCCGGTTCCGTGCGGAGCCGCACGGTCGAAATCGCTGACCTTGATAACGATCGGCTTCGCGCCACCCTTGAAGTACGGGCCTACCGGTGTAGCAAACACACGGAACTCGTATTCATTGGCCGGCTTAACGCCGATAACGGGGTTCGTGCCCATCATGTAAGGGCGAATATATAATGTTGCGCCGCTGCCGTACGGAGGCACCCAATCCTGGTTTGCCTTAACGACCTGACAAACAGCGTCGATGAAACGATCCTCAGGGAACACCGGCATCTCCAAACGCTTCGCGGAGTCTGCCATACGAGCAGCATTCAGGTCAGGGCGGAAGCACACGATGTGTCCATCCTTTGTAGAATACGCTTTCAGTCCTTCAAAGATCGTCTGTGCGTACTGGAATACACCTGCACACTCGCTAAGTGTGATCATGCTGTCAGTGATCAACTGACCTTCATCCCATGCGCCATCCTTGAACTTAGAGGAATAACGATAATCCGTTGCAATGTAGCCGAAACCCAAGCTCGACCAATCCAAATCCTTCTTCATAACAAGTCACCTTCTTCTGAGTTTATTGCGATGACAGGCGGGGGATTAATTCTCGCCCGGCACTTTGGGAAGCTTCGCAAGGCTCTTGGCGATATCCTCATCCGTGGGGATGTAATCGGACATTTCACCATTGTTATACTTCTCATATGCTACCATATCAAAATATCCGGTTCCTGTCAAGCCGAAAAGGATAGTTTTCTCCTCTCCGGTCTCCTTGCACTTCAGTGCTTCGTCGATCGCAACGCGGATCGCATGACTGGATTCCGGTGCCGGCAGGATGCCCTCCACGCGGGCGAACTGCTCGGCTGCCTCAAATACGGAAGTCTGCTCTACGCTCGTTGCCTCCATCAGGCCCTGATCGTACAACTCGGACAATGTCGAGCTCATGCCGTGGTAACGCAGGCCGCCGGCATGGTTCGGTGACGGCATGAAGGTCGAACCGAGGGTGTACATCTTAGCGAGCGGGCATACAGCGCCGGTGTCGCAGAAATCGTATGCATAGGTACCTCTGGTGAAGCTCGGGCAGGATGCAGGCTCTACAGCGATGATGCGGTAGTCTGCCTCGCCGCGGAGCTTCTCGCCCATGAACGGAGCGATCAAGCCGCCCAAGTTGGAGCCGCCGCCTGCGCAGCCGATGATGATGTCGGGCTTCACGCCGTACTTATCCATTGCAGCCTTTGCCTCGAGACCGATCACGGACTGATGCAGCAGTACCTGGTTCAAAACGGAACCGAGCACGTAACGATAACCCTCCTGGGAAACCGCTGCCTCAACTGCCTCGGAGATCGCACAGCCTAAAGAACCACCCGTTCCCGGGAACTCTTCCAGGATCTTGCGACCAACATTTGTTGTATTGGACGGGGAAGGAGTAACCTTCGCACCGTAAGTTCTCATTACTTCGCGGCGGAAAGGCTTCTGCTCATAAGAAACCTTTACCATGTATACCTGGCAGTCCATATCCAGGAATGCACATGCCATGGAGAGCGCTGTACCCCACTGTCCTGCGCCGGTCTCCGTGGTCACGCCCTTCAGGCCCTGCTGTTTTGCATAGTAAGCCTGTGCGATCGCGGAATTCAGCTTATGGCTACCGGAGGTGTTATTGCCCTCGAACTTATAGTAGATCTTCGCCGGAGTACCGAGCGCGCGCTCCAGGAAATATGCGCGTACCAGCGGTGCCGGACGATACATCTTATAGAAATCAAAGATCTCCTGCGGGATGTCGAAGAACTTCGTGTCGTTATCCAGTTCCTGCTTCGCCAGCTCGCGGCAGAAAACAACGCTCAGCTCATCCAGTGTCATCGGAGCTCCCGTGCCCGGGTTAAGCAGCGGCGCCGGCTTCTTCTTCATGTCCGCGCGCAGGTTATACCACTGCTTCGGCAGCTCGCTCTCCTCCAGATAGATCTTGTAAGGGATCTCTTTACTCGTCTGTGACATACATTGTTACCTTTTTACCCCCCTCTCAGGTCGGGTATACCTTTCGTTTTATTTTTTGGTACTCATTACTTTCAGAACAAAAAACCGCCCCCGTGCCGGGCTTTTAACCTAGCACGAGGGCGGGCCTATATACGACATGATGTCGCTCTTTTCTCTAGCTCGCGGTACCACCTCAATTGATGAAGAATCATCCGCTCTGATCCCGTAACGTGGGCAGCGTCGGGTTTTACTA
>JAFYZH010000062.1 GCA_017548765.1 Lachnospiraceae bacterium
ACAAAATTCTCGGCGAGGCCCGGGATCCTGTGCAGGTTCACCTCCAGTGCCCTGGAGTTATACGTGGGCAGGCTTCCCTCCGGCATGAAGTCCTTATGGTTCACTATGTGCAGCTTCTTGCAGGACGTATCCAGCCATTCCGGCAAATGTCCCCAGGTAACGAAGTGGATCTTGCGGACCCAGGGGGCGTATTTCTCGATGGAACGGAACCAATACTTCAGCGTCCCCATATCACGGAAACACTTCGCGGAATCCGCGACCAGTTCATCCGATACCGCCGAGTTCATCTGGTATCCCAGCTTCTCTCTTATCCAGGCCGGATCCGATCCGTCCACCCACATTATTACTATATCAACATCATTCTTTCGCATTTGGACATCCAACTCCCTTTATGCTCTCCAGGATACGCTCGGCAAACCGGTCCGGAGTGAAATTCTTACTATAGATCGCGTAGGCCTTCTCGATAAGCGCCTCTACATCTTCTCTTTTCATCGATGCTGCCTCGATCATCTTCTCTGCGATCGAAGCCGGGTCGTTATCGCAGACCAGGATCTCATCCGTGAAGAACTCGTCCACGCCGCCGGACTTCCCGGTAATGACCGGGGTCCGATAAGCAACTCCGTCAACGACTTTATTTGCCAGGACGACCTTCGCCTTCTTCGACGGACCGAATATGCCCATCGTCACATCGCAGTTTTCGCAGATGTATTTCTCCCAGCGGTCGAGGTCACCCCAAACATTGATAAAGTCTACGTATTCTTCTATTTTCAGCTGCTTCGCCATCTCGATGAACGGCGCCGCTTTTTCTTCCTTATCTCCCCAGACGGTAAGCCGCATGTTCAACCCCTTATCCGTCGCGATCTTCACAGCCTTCAGCACCCTGTCCAGGCCCTGGAGCGGAATGTAGGTACCGGTCCAGCAGAACCGGATATAGTCTGTCTTACCGTTGTAATACGGCAGAAAGGCCGGCATCTTCTCTGGGATGCATAAGGGAACAGCCTTTCCGTTTACCTGCGGAACACTCATCCCGAACAGGCCGGTGTAGTACGTACCCTCCGCCATGTTCAGGAAGAGGACCTCCTTCGATCTCACCAAAGCCTTGCGGTCGATCTTATACATCTTCCGCGCTTCTTTTGACTTTTTGTCGTACAGTTTCCTGTCCAGAACGTCCGTATCGAAGAACGAAATATAGAAGTCCGTCAGGATCTTCTTCCGGGCCAGATATGCGACCTTTGCAAACACACTGTTATGGTTGCAGGCGCTGATCACCACGAGGTCGCTGCGGAGCATGCGAAACACGGATAACGCCTTTTTCAGCTTCCCCTTCACATAGGAGCCGCTGAGCGCGATATCCGGATCCCGTTCCAATATATCGACCAGATATTTATTCCGATAGGCGCCTCTCAGGTCGCCGATCACATAAACTCTTAACATATGCACTTCTTCCCGTTTCATAGGCTTTTGAAGTTATTTCTTCTTTCCGCCGGCTTTCCTTATGACCCGTTCGTAGATCCCGATCAACCGGGAATAATTATCCTCCGGAAGATACTTGGATTCATAATCCGCTCTGGCGTTCTCACCCAGTTTCTTGCATTTCTGCGGATCTTTCCACAGATCGGCGATGGTTTCGGTAAATCCATCCACATCATTCAGCGGGACCTTGTATCCATTGA
Source organism: Lachnospiraceae bacterium (assembly GCA_017548765.1). Lineage (GTDB taxonomy): Bacteria > Bacillota > Clostridia > Lachnospirales > Lachnospiraceae > UBA1201. Next base: position 1,674 of record JAFYZH010000062.1, read on the forward strand.
CCCCGTTTTGAACGGCTTCCGCGGAGAAGCCCAGATCGGTCGCGATCAATGCTTTCCCGAGGCTCTCTGCTTCGATCTCCACCATCGAGCAGCCTTCGTACCAGATGGAGGGAAATACAACAAACTCTCCGCCTTTTACGATGCTCAGGCATGTATCATGCTGCGTGTACCCGAGGAAATAAACATTTTCCTTCTTTTCGGCCCATGCGCAAAACTCGTCTTCCAACGGACCTCCGCCCATTACCACTAAGGGGATATCCTTCATCTGCGGCTTATCCCAGATCTTCATCAGGATCCGGACGCCCTTCTCCTCGCCGATGCGACCGTAGAAAACGGCGTATCTCTTCGGAAGGTCGTCGTTCTTCATCGCCTTCGACGATGCCTCCGCATCCGGAACGAAATTATATTTTTTCACGATCTTACTGCCATCGAAGCCGATCTTCTTAAGCAGGCGGATCTGGTTGTCATTCAGGCAAATGTATTTGTCGATCTGCTTGTAAAAGCTCTTGCGGATACGATGATATTTAAAGATCCCCGCTACGATAAAACTCTGCGCGCGGCTGCCTTTAAAGCATCCGTATCTACACATGCGGAAGTACCTTCCGTCGCCGCACTTATTGCATAATTGCGTTCCGCGAAGGGACGTCGAACAAGGGCAGACAAACCGCGTATCATGAAGCGTCGCAACGACCGGTACGCCGCTTCGTTTTGCGGCATAAAGGATCGAAGGCGACAACAGCGGGAAAAACGTATGCACATGGACGACATCCGGCTTCTCCTGCTTAATGAGCTTACGTATCGCTTTGTAATGCTTAAACGACCACAACATACCGAACGTCGAAAGTGCTTTTCCGACCGCGCCGGCGTTATCGAACTCGTCGTTCGAAGCAGTGTAACGGACGACCGTATGTCCGTGCGCCTCCAGCAAGGCGGTCTCACTCTTATAGACCTGGTCGTCTCCGCTGGCAGAACCTTTTCGATGGAAATTATGTATAGCCAGTATCTTCACGCCTTTACTCTCTCCTCATCTCAAAAACTCTTCTTCATATCTGTCGCAGATGTATTGCCAACTGTAGAACTCTTTGATACGTTTTTTCGCCATCCGGCCGTACTGGGATCGTTTCTCGGGAGAGAGGCGGTCCGCCTTATCGATCAGGGTCGCCAGGTTTCCTTCCTTCTTCGTCCAATATACCGCCGCATTTTCGGCAACTTCTTTATTAAAGCCGACATTCAGAAGCAGGTTCAGTTCGGTGCTTCCGAGTGCCTCCAGAAGGGACGGGTTCGTGCCGCCCACTTCATGTCCGTGGAAATACGCGTATGCATTCTCACGGATCTTCATCAGCAACTCCGGATCATACACGGTGCCGACGAACTTGATCCTCTTATCCTGCTTGAAATGGAGACGCTCCTCCAGTTCGTCCAGGAATTTGTCGTTCACGTTGGTAATGATCGCAAAGTCTCTCTCGCTGTTACTGTGCATGAACTCGCGGATCATCGTTTCATAGTTGTTTTCGGGCACGAACCGCCCTACCACCAGATAATAGGATAAGGGCTTAAGTCCGTGTTCGTGGTACCAATCCTGCAGTTTCTCGCTGTCGTCCGGTAGCAGACTCTTCCGGGTCTCGGCTCCGTAAGCGATGAACGTCGTTGCGGGATCTCTGCCGTCGATGCCCTTTTTATCGTAACATTCGTGAATGTATTCTTCGATCGTTTTGCTGTCGCAGATCACCAGGTCGGACCATTTGACCATCATCTTTTCCGAAGCCTTCCAGTACTTCCGGACAGGTTTCGGCCACTTCGCGCGCATGAACTCGTGACCGTCGGGGTTCAGGTAGACCTTACCGCCCAGGTCATGGATCTCACGGTAGAAATGTTTCATCATGGGTCCGATACGGCAAGCCATGATGTATACGATGGGATGCTCGATATGATCACGCTTAATGATCTCACAGCATATACGCAAAGACTCTGCGTCATAATAGAGTGCCTGTGCCGCGCCGAGCTTTTCGGGGACCTTCACCTGAAAACAATGTGCGTTATGGTACTCGAACTCGTGATCGTTTATGATCGTCGCTCCGTCCGTTTTATTCGGGTCCATACTACCGTCGCCGTTTGCCTTACAAGCGACGTGGTATTTGATCTTCGTATTATTCTGATGGTATTCCGTCAGTTTGTTGATAAATGTCTCATAGCCCCCGTATGCTCCGAGAGACTTGGCTCCTACTAAGAAAACGTGTTGCACCCTGAAAAACCTCTGTTTCGTCTATCTGATAGGGCCGGATGGTGCCGGATCCCAGTGAATTCCTCCCATTACACCGCTATTAACTATACCATAGAGGCCGCCGGCTTGTCAAGGTAAGCACCGTTCACAGCCGAAGCGGCGGGCATCGAATCCGATGCCCGCCGCTTCGTTATGATCTATCGTATTTTACTCTAAAAAATCGACTTAGTTTACACCCAAATATGCGGTGTTGGAAACTACCTGACGGCCGTACGCATCCTTAACGATGCAACGGAACTGCCAGCCATCCAGGCCTCTGAGCGAATTCACCGAAAGGGTCGCTGTCTTAGCGCCGCTCTGGCCGGAATTCGTCCACTCAGAAGAAGAATTCTTTCTGGACTGCCACTGGTAGGTAAGTGTTCCTGTGCCGCTTGCTGCTACGGTGAACTTCGCAACGGTGCCCGCAGATACTGTCTTATTCGCAGGCTGTGTGGTGATCGCCGGAGCTGCACCCAGGCTTACTGTGATCGTTGCAGCGTTGGATACTACCTGATTACCGTGAGTATCCTTGATGATGCAACGGAACTGCCAGCCGCTCAGGCCGTTAACAGCATTGACCGAAAGAGTCGCTGAACGTGCGCCGCTCTGGCCGGAATTCGTCCATGCAGAGGATGAATCCTTTCTGGACTGCCACTGATAACTAAATGTACCGTTTCCTTCTACTGCTACGGTGAACTTCGCAACCGAACCAACCGTTGCAGATGCATTCGAAGGCTGTGTCTTGATCTTCATGGAAACGACCGAAAGAGTCGCTGCATTTGAGTTAAGGGTATTACCATATCCATCCTTCACTACGCAACGGAACTGCCAGCCATTCAGGCCTGCGAGAGCATTGACCGAAAGGGTCGCTGTACGCGCGCCGCTCTGGCCGGAATTCGACCAGCTGGAGGATGAATTTCTGCGAGACTGCCACTGATAGGAAACAGGTGCCTTCGCATTTACTGCTACGGTGAACTTCGCCACAGTTCCGGCAACCGCTTCCGTGTTCTTCGGCTGTGTGGTGATGACCGGATTAACGGTCAATGTAACTGTCTTGGAAACAGATGTCTGGCCGTTAGCGTTTCTAACGATGCAACGGAACTGCCAGCCATTCAGACCTGCGATCGCATTAACAGAAAGGTTTGCTGTCTTCGCGCCGCTCTGACCGGAATCTACCCACTCCGCGTCAGCGTTCTTGCGGGACTGCCACTTATAAGAGATCGTACCTTCGCCAGTCGCTCTTACGCTGAAAGCTGCGGTCGAACCGGCATTTACAGTCTTATCCTGAGGCTGTGTTGTGATCGTAGGAGCCGTCGTTTTGAGCGAGGGCTTAGATAGCTCAAAGGGGACCGATGCATAGTCGGTCTCATGTTCACCGTTAATATCTTCAGCGAAGAAATAGATGTAATAGGATCTGTTCCACAGGTCATAGTTTAAGTCTGCCGGTAACTGGAAAGAAGCGGTGCCTCTTTGAGGCAGTTTCGCAGAACTTCCCGTGTCCATCTTTCCGTAGTACAGGATCTTAGCGCCGTTCTGGTTGGATGAAGTGTATCTCTTATCCAGGATCAGATAGGATAACTGTGTTGCGTTACCGAAATGCTCGCCGTTTACGCAATAATTGAAACTGATCGTTCCGTCGGACAGCATTGTATTGCCCTCGGCATACGCCGTCATAATCTTATCGATCACTGTAAGTTTATACTCGGATCCGACAGCTCCGACAGTTCCTTTAACGACCGAAGTAAACAGAACCAAGTTGGTGTTCACGTTAAATGCAGGGCTGACGCCATAGGTTGCCCGAACGCTTCCGGCATCGAGTTCACCGTGCGGGAAGAGGTAACCGATCTTTCCTGTATTTACGCTATCAGTATTCTTGGAGGCCGAACGAAGCACCCACTCTTCGTCTTTACCTTCATACTTCTTAACGCGCGCCGGATGTCTGGTAAAACTATTCGGATAACCATAAGCCGTATTGGATACTTCCTCTGCATCCAACAGAAAAACACTCTCATGCGGCAATCCGACATAGTTCACGAATTCCTGTTTCGTCCAGGAGTCGACCTGGTACGGATTGACTCCCTGAACCAACGGATGGCTCTCTTTTCTGCTGAGAGTCACCGCGTTTTTCTCTGCGCTTGTGAAGTTGTTCAAATCATCGAGAAAATAAGCACCGTTCAGTTTTCCTCTGAGTTCACTGTAATCCCATCCGTTCGCCGTGGTGGAAGCATTGGCCGGCTCTCCGTCTTCATCATATTTATCCATAAACAGAATGGTATCGCAATCCAGAAACATCGCTTTCGAACCATAATCAAAACTATACGGTTGCAATACACGATATTTGACCGGCTTGCCGTCATACTTGCCGTACCAGACATAGCTGCCCTTCCAACCGGTGTCGCCTTCCTGCGGTGCTACCGGAAAACCGATCGCATCCGTATTCAGGCTCGCGACCTTCTTCGTAGCGGCTGCCTCGACCTGTGTGCCGTTTCCCCCAAACGGAAGCAACGTCACCGACATAACTGCGGACAGCGCAGCTGCCAACAGTCTTTTAGCTACATTGTTTCTTTTCATTAAATCTCCCTCACTTTGAGTTATTTACACCCAATTCTCAACGCTTCCCCAAACGTCTTGTCGTAAGCACGACTGGCGTATTATAGCATAAAGAAAACGAAAAGTGCAACATAAAATATGCGAACGTCGAAAAAAATATGTGATATTACAACAGCAGGATAAGATAATCCAATCAAAAATAGCATGATTTGCAACGAATTCCGCATAAAATCGATTGTTTCTATCCGAAAATCAAACTATTCTATAAGTAAGGGGGAGCGTGCGCCCGCGTACGCGTGGCACGATCCGGATTTTTTCATATATGATCACAGGAGGCATTACATCTATGAAGAAGGTCAAATTAGCACGGCCGAACGAGAGAACCCCTCTGGTTCGCAACATCTACACCGCGGATCCTTCCGCACACGTGTTTAATGGTAAGATCTACATCTACCCTTCACACGACTTCGCACATGATTGCCCGGATGATGACAACGGCGATCAGTACATCATGAAAGACTACCACGTTCTGTCCATGGCCAGCCTGGACTCCGAGTGCGTGGATAACGGTCTCGCCCTTTCCGAGGATGACATCCCTTGGGTTAAGAACCAGATGTGGGCGCCGGACTGCGTATGCAAGAACGGCAAATACTACCTGGTATTCCCGGCGAAGGACTACAACGGCCAGTTCCACATCGGCGTTGCAGTTTCCGACTCTCCGGTCGGCCCGTTTACGCCGCAGGAGAAGTGCATCGAAGGCAGCTACAGCATTGACCCCGCTGTACTCGTGGACGATGACGACCGCACCTACTGCTACTATGGCGGCCTGTGGGGCGGCCAGCTCGAGATGTGGCAGTCCGGTTCCTTCGATCCCGACGCGCACCGTCCGGAGGGCGACGAGCCCGCGCTCGGACCGATGTTCGCAGAGTTCAATGACGACCTGACCGCATTTATCACCGAGCCGAAGCACCTGCAGATCCTCGATGAGAACGGCGAGCCGCTGAAGGCAGGCGACGAGGACCGTCGTTATTTCGAAGGCCCTTGGATGCACAAGTTCAACGGAAAGTACTACCTGTCCTACTCCACCGGTACGACTCACTATCTCTGCTATGCAGAGGGCGAGAAGCCGGACGGCCCGTTCACCTATAAGGGACGTATCATGGAGCCGGTTCTCGGTTGGACGACCCACCACTCCATCGTTGAGATCGATGGCGAATGGTATCTGTTCTACCATGACTGCGAACTCTCCGGCGGCGTTACCCACGAGCGTTGCGTAAAGTACACGAAGCTCAACATCGCTGAAGACGGAACGATCGAGACGATCCTTCCTTACGAGTTCGAGAGATAATAGCATTCTAAAACGATCGATATAGAATCCAAAAAGCAACCAAACCTGCGTTTGGTTGCTTTTTTGTTACTTAGCAAATTCGCCATCTTCGACCTTACGGGTCTCGGCCTCCACCCAGGCCGGCACGAAGCCGCTGTGAAGCGCCGTCTTCCACGACCCCAGATTCGAAAGGCTGGTCCCGTAATACGGGATCGCGCCGCGCCGGAACACCTCGTCACGAAGCAGCGACACCAGCGTAGTCGCGATGCCTCTCCCACGATACTCCGGCAGCACATCGATCCCGATCTGCCACAGCAGCGGCGTGTCGGCGGAGCATCCCGCCATACCCATGATCTTCTCGCCGTCGAGCGCGACGACCGCCAGCATATCCGGGCGGTCCGGGCGGAAACGATCGCAGAGCGCGTTCGAAAACTCCTCGCGGCCGTAGAACTCCATGAGGTCCGCCGTCTCCAGCCACCGGATCTTAAGGTCCGTTTGAACGTTCATAAGCTCCGGCTTCGGTACAAACATATGATGGGTCAATGCCATCTTATAGCCGTACTTACGCAGTTCGGTCTCCAGTTCGTAGTAATTGTGCTGCTCGAAGATCCAGAAGCCCCGCTTCCCTTCCTGCCACTTTTGCAACCAGGGATGGATCCTCTCATCCGCCGAGATGACCGCATTCGCCCCGAAGGTCACCATCTGCAGGAAGAACGGTTTCTCGGAAAACATTCTTCGTTTTTCATGAAGGAGCGGGGTGGTGATCACATTTGCCTCCCCCGAAAAATCCTCCGGCCTGCAGTTGAACTCATATGACAACTGCAGTCTTATCGCCTGATCGATCTCTTGTTTATTCATCATTCACCTTCCTATTACTGCGATCTGCTCCGACAGGGCCGGCATCGCAGTTCTAAAACTTCTTAACCATAAAAATGTCATCCAAATACGTGCCATCGTCGTATTTGTTTCCGTTCGGAATGCGCCCGCACTCCTTAAAGCCAAGCGTCTCGTACAAATGGTACGCGCGGTCATTGCTCTCGACCACGACCAGTTCCGCCTGCTCGTAGCCTGCCGCCTCCACATGCTTCATCAGCGACTCCATCATCAGACGTCCCAGGCCGAACCCGGTGAACTTCTGACGCAGGGCAATGCCTACCTCGGCGCGGTGCTTCGCTCTACGGCTAGCGCCGCCCTTACTGCTAAACGAGCAGTTTCCGGCATGCTCGCCGTCCACGAACGCCAGCAACAGCAGAGCATCCTCCGCCTCATTATGCTCGTTCAAAAACTCCTGCTCGCTCTCCGTCGTGTACTCCACCTCATCCGACTCGCAAAACAAAAAACGCGTCTCGCCGGTAACCAGCTTCAGATAGTCGATCAGCATCTCGGCATCCTCCGCCCGCGGGCAGCGAAGTACGACCTCCCTCCCGTTCAGTTCATATCTCTCCTCTGCAACGATCATGGTACTTCCTCCTCTCCAACTGCTCCGAGACTCCCCAAAATGTATAGCATTCCAAAGACATTTCCAGAGATTTTTCAAAGTATAACACACGGATAATTCAAAGTCAACCACTGTGTAAAAGACATGCCAAATCATACGAAGAGGCTGCCGTTTCCGGCAGCCTCTTCTGATTCTCACCGACTTAGGTTTGGCATGCGCCCTACCTTGTCGATCACTTCTTAAATACAAACCTTACGGTCAATTCTGTTGTTTCGAAAGTATCCGTATACTTCGGAATGAAGGTGAAGACAACGTCCACACTGTTTCCGGTGTAGTCGGCAACCTTTGAGTTCGCAAGTTTTGTGTCTTTGAACTTGTAGGTTCCTTCGGGCTGATACTGCCATAGTGCCCCGTATAGATCATCTTGAGCTTCGGTCCATCCTTCATTATCCCACCAGCGATACCAGTCTTTGCATGTCTCTGTATAAGGGTATATCAGTGACCAGCTTTCAGCAACCTGACCAAATGTCGAAAGATTACCGCTGAAATAATCTTTCAAGCCCACAGGTTCTCCGTTATCCCCATAGTGTTTCAGAACTGTCTCCACGTCAACGACGAGCAACGTTGCTCCGATCGTATCTGCCTCTTCTTCACCTACGGCATTCACGACTGCGAGAGGCACTTTGATAACCTCATCCTTCGACTCATGGCAGCGATCACACTCATAATGCTTGTTTCCGGTCTTCCAGTCTGTGCAGACATTATTACTGTCTATTACCGGTTCCGCAGGCGTGCTGCTCTTCAGTTTCCAGTCATGTCCGAGAGCCGCCGCCGTGACTGTCTTCGTCTGCTTTGCAAACGCAGTGTTCTTAAACGTAGCGGTATATTCGGTCTCACCGGCTGTCGTACAGGTCACCGCCGACTTAACGTTAGCCGTTGCATTGGCCGTTTCTTCCTCGAATACGGACGGATCCGTGCGGCTCGTGCGTTTCGCAGTTACCTTCGAGTTATCCGCGGACCAGGTATAGGTCGGCTCACTCCAGTTCGGATTCAGTTTCTCGATGTTCGTAATGGTCTTAGACTGTGCCTTAAATGCTGCATTGGTAAATGTTGCCGTGTAGGTCGTGTCACCCATCGCATCGAGTGTCGCAGGCTTCGTAACGGCCGATGTCGTCTTCACGGTCTCGGTCTCAACGTGCGACTTATCATTCTTACAGGTGCGTGTTGCAGTCACAGAACTGTTATCCGCAGCCCAGGTGTAGGTCGGCTCACCGTAATCATGTCCGATCGGAGCCAGATCCTCGTAGAAGTACTGCTTACAATCTGTGCACTGACGTCTCTGTCTGCCGCGGGTCTCACATCCGGGCTTCGTTACGACCTCGAAATCCGAGTAATGCAAGTGATTATTCGGGTCTTTCTCGGTCTCGACTTCCTTCTTCTCTCCGCAGACGGTGCAGGTGTAGGTGCGGATGCCGGGCTTCGTACATGTGCCCTCCTGCGTCAGCTCCCACTTATCGCTCCAGCTATGCGAACCGACAGCCTTAACGACTTCTTCCTTCGTCTTTCCGCAAACCGAACACTTGTAGATATCCAAGCCATCCGTCAAACATCCGGGAGTCTTTTCATGATGATCGAATACAAAATCATGTGAACCGATCTTCTTTTCGACGTTTTCATATGTCTTGCCGCATTCCTTACAGGTGAAGCGTACAACACCATCGGTTTCGCAAGACCTCTCTGAAATGACCTTACCTTCGTCCCAAGTGTGGGCATCCGGTCTGGTATCGCCGACAACTTCCCATGAGTAGTCGCAGTTCTTACACTGCCATACGATCTTGCTATGGGTCGTACAGGTCGCCTTTACTTCCCTCGACGGATCCATTTCTGCTTCATGAGGAAGCCTTGCGATCGTTGAGCCATATTTTACGCGTCTGCCACAAACATCACAGATCTCATCACCGCTGTATCCGTATTCCGTACAGCTGGAAGCTTTCACTCCCTCCAGATGTGTGGTTCCGTGCTTACCGCTCGGTTTGAGGTCGTGTCCGGTCTCCAACAGGGCGCCGCAATCCTTACAGTGTACATCGCCGGAGTATCCACCGACACAGTTCGGTTCTACGACACCGCGCAGTTCCGTGTTACCGGTATGATTATCGGGATCGAGTTCCAGTTTTCTCTCGTAGCTTTCATCGACCTTAGCACAATACTTACAACGTCTTCCCATAATACCATGGGTCGAACAGGTGGATACGGAAACTTCGTATTCAACCCAGTCGTGTGCATTCGGATCGATCGGGATCTCCGTACCATTGCCGATCAGTCCGCAAATGGTACATACCTCGCCCTTACGACCCGGTGACGAACAGGTCGGTGCGGTGCTGCCGTCCTCTTCTGCCCACTTGTGTTTATGCCACGAAGCAGTCGCCTTCACAGAGGTGCTCGGCATGATGAAATCATCCTGCATGACCGTACCGTCATCAAACAACCATACCTGGTTCAGGTCGTCCTGCGCATCGAACGTCGGACGAGCCGGCTTCGTACCGATCTCGCAACGAACCGGATGTTCTTTGCTGTTATAGTACCAGATGATCGTTGAGAAACCTAAGGACTTTCTGCCGTAGAGCGTCAGTTCATCCTTATTCTCCATAAGTGCATTGATATCCAGTTCATTCTTCAGGTTATCCTTAGATGTACGCCAAACCAGCATATAACCTTCTTCGACTAATCCTTCGGGAACGTTCTGGTAAATGCTTTCGCCTACGCGGATCGTGCTCTCGGCCCGCTTTCCTGCATCCGTGATCCAGATGACCTTACGCTCCTGACCTTCATAGGTCGCATGGATATAGATCTCGCCCGGAACGCGGACATCGCCGTTTAATTCACTTCCGTCCTCCAGAACCCAACCGGTAAATGTACATCCGTCCTTCGACGGTGTCTTCTTCGTAAGCTCGACCTTCTCCGCAATATGCTGCGTCGTCGTGTCGATCTCATTATCACCGTCCATCCAGTGGAGTTTGACTTCCTTGCCGGTCAGAACACCGATCACGAGCACATCCGAGTCGATCTTCGTATCCGCCTTCACAGGTGTCAGGCCGCTGCGATCCCCGTTTCTGAGTTTCGTTACGGTATCATAAGCCAGACGAACCAGGTTCTCCTGATGCGTAAATCTGTAATAGATCGGGGCTGTGCTGTTGACATAGTACCACTCGATGGTGTAATCATCGTTGCGATAGTTCTGAATCGCCTCGGGGATATAATCCACCATATTCTGGTTCTTCAGCATAAAGGTGAAACGCGACGTGGTATAATTGCCCGCCTTCGTAGCGATATTAAAGTATCTGTCGTCGGTTCCGTCACAACGGATCACCTGATCCGTTTCAGGATCTAGTGCGATCCAGAGCGAAGGCACATCGATCTTCAGGTAATGAATCTGAATGACGGTATCATTGCCACGAAGCGTGAAGTAAGTCTTACCGTTCTGCTCCGCGATCGCTTTCTCATTGTTTTTATAGTAGTCCCAATACAGCGAACTGTAATATGTCAGTTTTGTATTGGCCAGTTTAAAAGCCTTAGCCGCTTCATCCTCTTTCTTTTTATTCTCAGGGGAAGGATTTACCCTGTTCTCATTCGACCTGGCAGAGAATTTCAAATCGGCGGCAGCATATTCATTGGCCGCCTCCGTGTACAGTCTGCTCAGTTCCGCCTCATCCGGGAAGCCGAGGTGAATGAGTCTGTAACCCGGGAAGAGCTGCTCACAGAACTCAGGAGTGATGTCCACGTAACACTTGGTGCCTTCAAAACCGCTGACAGAACCGGTTCCCATCAGTTCCCAGTCACGGATATCTTCGCCGTTGTTGTAGTTTTTCTGAACGTAGTACTCCACATGTGCAGTCCTCTTCGTGCCTTTCCAGTGAACGTATACGGTACGCTGCATCGGATCGGTTTTGAAACCAAACGCATGGTTCTTATAAGTGAATACGACCTTACCGTAGAGTTCGTTCTTAGTAGAGTCCAGCGGGCAAACGACGATCTCGTTTGAGCCCGGCAGATACTGGAACGAAGATGCACCGGTAACGACGTCGCCGTTTTTACCGGTCAGGTCGAAACATTCGACCGTGAAGTTTTCCTCATGGTTCTGTTGCCATGAACGCTCCTTCGCCAGAATCAGACCGTTGGTCTTATCTCCGTCATTCCCCGTGATGATGGTTGCCGTATAGGACCGTGCGCCCTCTGTGCATACCTTCTTGGAATCCATGTTTTTCTCGGAAACCTTACCACTATTGAGCGCCATCAGCTTCATCGTAAAGATCGAGTCATCGATCTTCACGACACTCTCGCCGTCCGGTATCTCATACGAAAGCTTCGGGTCGTTCCGTGAGATCACGTAGTCCAGCGGGAAATGCTCACACCCCAGCTTCAACAGAGGTGTCTTCGAGTTGTACAAACTCCAGCTCTTCGAAGCCGCTCCGAACGCTACCTGTACTTTCACACTGATGTCGGTGTAGATACCCATCTCGAAGTAGAGGGAGCCGCTCGCATCAAACAGTGCGGGCTCATTGCCCTTCTTTACGTAAGACACATACAGGAAACCGTAAAGTTCGGCATAAGCGCCGGCCGAAGCAACTACGCCGACCGAATCGAGATCGGTACTGAAGATACCGACACGCAGATCCAGACTGACGCCGGCACGCAGGCCGATCATACCGAATGCATAGAAATCGGCACGGAACTCATTCGCGAGTTCTTTGACATCCGAACCCAGAGGATCGGAACCTACCTGGTTGCCGTTCAGTTCGGGACCGCCGCCCCAGATCTTCGCCAGGAACGCATAGGAATAATGCTTCGCATTTTCATAGCGGACGCCGGCTCCGATCATCGCATTGATCTTCATGGAAACGTTGAAATTGATCTTCATGCCGACGTGGATAATGCCTGCCGGGTCAATGGGAATATCAAAGCTTCCCATGTCCACATCCACGAGTTTGATATACTTTGCGTCATTCGACAGCATTCTCGAATACTTTGTGGGCAGGTCGCCGCCGACGCCCGGAGACGTGAACTCCTGGCTCTGAGGTTTCTTGCTTCCG